>NZ_JBEUPA010000051.1:0-46332 GCF_040492065.1 Actinomadura sp. NPDC000929
ATCGCGGGGACTGCGTCGAGCAGTTCCCGGGTGTAGGCGGCGGAGGGGCTGTGCAGGACGTCGGAGGCCGGTCCCGCCTCGACCACGTGGCCCTGCCGCATGACGACGACGTGGTCGGCGATGCCGGACACGACGGCCAGGTCGTGCGAGACGAAGACCAGGGCGATGCCGTGCTCGTCGCGCAACCGGGCCAGCAGGTCCAGGACGGCGGCCTGCACGGTGACGTCCAGTGCGCTGGTGGGCTCGTCGGCGAGGATGACGTCGGCGCGCAGGGCCACGGCCATCGCGATGGCGAAGCGCTGCGCCTGGCCGCCGGAGACCTGGTGCGGGTAGCGGCGCAGCAGCCCCGGGTCGAGCAGGACGCTGCGCAGCGCCTCCTCGGTCCGCTCGCGGGCCTCGGCGCCGCGCAGGCCGTGCCGGGCGAGCACCCGCTTGAGCAGTGCCCCGAGCCGCATCGTGGGGTTGAGGGACGCCTGCGGGCTCTGGCTGACCAGGGCGATCACCGAGCCGCGCATCTTCGACAGCGTGCGCTCGTCCGCCGTCACGACGTCGGTGCCGTTGACGACGATCTTCCCGCTGACCCGCAGCCCGTCGGTCAGCCCGAGCATCGCGTTCAGCGCGGTCGTCTTGCCCGATCCGCTCTCGCCGACGATCGCGGCGCACTCGCCGGGGCCGACGCTCAGCTCGTCGAGCGAGGCCAGCAGCAGGTCGCCGGCCCGCACCCGCAGGTTCTCCGCAGTGAGCACCGGTTTCATCGGGTGACCTCCCGCCGGGGGTCGAGGGCGGCTCGCATGCCCTCGCCGAGCACGTTGAAGCAGAACGCCGTGATCACGATGGCCAGACCGGGGAAGGCGACCACCCACCAGTTGGTGGTGAACAGGCTCTGCCCCTGCTGGACCATCAGCCCCCATTCCGCGGTGGGCTCCTGCGGCCCGAGGCCGAGGAAGGACAGCGCCGCGGCGGTGAGGATGACCCCGCCCGCGTCCAGGGACAACTGGACCAGGACGGGGGTCAGTGAGTTGGGCAGGACGTGCCGCAGCACGATCCGCGTCCGGGACCCGCCGAGGCAGCGGGCCGCGTCGATGAAGCCGCGCGACCTGATGGAGGTCGCGGCGACCGCGCTCATCCGGGCGTACCAGGGCCACCAGGAGGCGGTGATGGCGATGATCGCCCCCTGCGTTCCCGGGTGCAGCACGAGCGCCAGCGCCACCGACAGCAGCAGCGCCGGGAAGGCCAGGAACACGTCGGTGATCCGCATGATCACGTCCCGGACGATCCCGCCCGCGTAGCCGGCGACGACGCCGAGCAGCACGCCGATCACGGCGGACAGCGCGAGCACGGAGACGGCGATCGTCAGCGAGGTGCGCGCCCCGTAGAGCACCCGGGTGAGCATGTCGCGGCCGACCCCGTCCGTCCCGAACCAGTGCTCGGCGCCGGGCGCCCGCAGCGCCTCGGCCGGATGGGTCGCGTCGGTGCCGTCGCCCGGGTAGGGCGCCAGCAGCGGGGCCGCGAGCGCCGCGAGGACGATCAGCGCGAGGACCACGGCGCCGACGGCGGCCAGCCGGTCGGTGCGGGCCGCCCGCAGCACCCGGTGCACGGGCCGGTCCCGCAGGGGCGCGGCGGGGGCGGTGTCGAGAGCGGTCATCTGATCCTCACCCGCGGGTCGATGGCGGCCTGCGCGAGGTCCACCAGCAGGTTGACGACGACGTAGGTGAACGCGATCGCGATGGTGACGCCCGCGATGGCGGGGGCGTCGGACGAGCGGATCGAGTCGGCGGCGTACCGGCCGAGCCCCGGCCAGTTGAAGATGGCCTCGACCAGGAAGGCGTTCACCAGCGAGAAGGCGAACACCAGCGCCAGCAGCGCCAGAACCGGGCTGAGCGCCGGACGCAGCGAGAACCGCGTCAGCACCTGCCACCGGGTGAAGCCGAGGGCCCGTTCCAGCCGCGCGTGGTTCTGCGTGGACTCCTCGATGAGCGCGGCGCGCGTCATCTGGGCGACCACGCCGGTCGGGTAGGCCGCGATCGCGGCCGCGGGCAGCACCAGGTGCGCCAGCGTGCTGCCGAGGATCGGCCAGTTCCCGGTGATCAGCGCGTCCACCGCCGTGATGTTGGTGTACAGGTGCAGCGGGCTGGTGCCGTCCAGCCTGGGGTCGTACTCGCCGGCGACGGGGAGCCAGCCCAGCTTGGTGGCGAAGACGTTCTGCGCGAAGAGCGCCAGCAGGAAGACCGGCACCGACACGCCCGCCATCGAGGTGATCCGGATGGACCCGTCGGCCGGCCGGCCCCGGAACCGGGCGGCGAGCACCCCGAGCGGGATGCCCACCAGGACCGCGATGATGACCCCGGTGCCGACCAGTTCCAGCGAGGCGGGGAAGGCGGTGGAGATGTCGCCGAGCACGTCCTGGCGGGTGTGCAGGCTGATTCCCCAGTCGCCCTGGACCAGCGAGGTGAGGTAGTCCCAGAGCTGGACGGGCAGTGTGTCGTCCAGGCCGAGTTCCGCGCGGGTCCGGGCGAGCTCGGCGGCGGAGGCCCGGGGCCCGGCGTAGGTCACCGCCGGGTCCCCGGGGACCAGCCGCATCACCACGAAGGTGAGCACCACGACACCGGCGACGACGAACGCGGCCTGTGCCAGGCGTCGAAGCAGGTAGCGGGTCATGTCACGCGGCCGGGCTGAGCTCGTGGGCGAACACGACGTTCGGATACGCCGGGTCGTCGGTGTAGCCGTCGACGTCCGCCGAGTACGCCCGCTGGTACTGCTGGACGAACAGCGGCGCGGCGACGGCCTGGTCGACCAGGAGCTTGCGCTGGAGCGACGCGTACGACGCCTCCGCCGCGGACCGGTTCGTGGCGGTCAGCTCCGGCAGCTTGTCGATCTCACCGTCGACGGCGGAGTCGTCGAGGTAGGTGAGGTTGAAGTTGACCGGGTCGGCCGAGCGGAACAGGTTCAGGAACCAGCTGTAGGCGTCCGGGTAGTCCGGGTACCAGTACATGACGAAGACGTCCTGGCGTTTCGCCGCGTCCTTGCTCTTGGCACGGTCCCACTGGGCGTCCCACTGCATCGGCTTCGCCTGGAGCTTGACGTTCAGGCCCTTGAGCGCGGAGCTGAGCAGCGTCACGAACTTCTGCTGGTCGTCGTCGCCCTGCGCGTAGGTGAGGTCGAGCGTCAGCGACTTCTTGCCCGGACCGTACCCGGCCTCGTTCAGCAGCCGCGTCGCCGCCGCGGTGTCCTGGCGTCCGGCCAGACCCGGCGTGGCGCCGGTGAGCCCGTCCGGGACGACGCCGCTGGCGGCGGTTCCGGAGCCCTTGAGCGTCGACACGAGGCCGTTGTAGTCGATCGCCGCCTGGACCGCCTTGCGGAGCTTGACGTCCTTCAGCGGGCCGGCCTCGGTGTTGAAGAACGCCATGAGGTTCTGGAACGAGGGCACCGAGTCGGTCTTGAGGCTCTTCATCCCCTTCGCCTGGGCGAACAGCTGCGGGTTCAGCCGGTGCACGTAGGTGACGTCACCGGCCTGCAACTGCTGCCACGCGGTGGTGACCTGCGGGGTGTTGCGGAACTCGACACTGGTGTAGTGCGAGCCCTTCCAGCCGCCCCAGTAGTCCTTGAACTGGCCCAGCCGGACCTCGGCCTCCTGCCCCTTGTTCCAGGAGGCGACGGTGTACGGGCCGCTGCCCGTGTCGTGGCCCTTCGCGACGTAGTCCTTCAGGTCGCCGCCGCCGGGAGCCTTCGTGTCGTAGATGTAGGAGGCGTAGCCGGAGGAGGAGACCAGGTCGAGCGGCGCCGCGTACTTCAGCTCGAACACCAGCGTCTGCGGGTCCGGCGTCTCGATCTTCTTCACCGGTTCCCAGATGTAGGCCGCGCCGCCCTTCATCTTCATCGTCCGCTCGATCGCGGCCTTGGCGACGCTGGAGGTCAGCGCGGTGCCGGTGTGGAACTTCACGCCCTCCCGCAGGGTGAACGTCCACTTCTTGCCGCCGTCGGACGAGGCCCACTTGGTCGCCAGCCGCGGCTCGACCTTCTTGGCCTTGGTGTTGTACCGCGTCAGCGACTCGTAGACGTTCTGCATCGCGATGATCTCGTTGGAGTACGAGGTCGCGGGATCCCAGTCGGTGACGACGTTGAGGTTGAACGAGTAGACGAACGTGCTGGAGGTGGAGGCCGTCTTGCGGACGGCTCCGCCCGAGCAGCCGGTGACGGCCACGGCGACAGCCGCCGCGAGCGCCAGTGATCTTATGCGCCAGGTCATGACGGGATCTCCTTGCAGGGGGACCGGACAGGGGGAGTGGGGGCCGGGCTAGAGGTTGCCGAGCGGGCCGGCGGCCTTCACCCGCAGCCGCAGCGCGGGTTCGGGCAGATAACTCATCGGTACTTCGGTGATCTCCACGACCTCCACTCCGGCCGGATCGGCTCCGGCCTGCACGGCCCGGCGCCCGGCGACGTCGGACGCCTCGGCGATGGCCTCCCTGCGGCCCTCGCCGGCCGGGATGATGGTCTCGATGGTCCCGCTGACCATGGCGATCGCCGCGCCGACGGCGTTGGCGATGTCTCCGTGCGCGGGACGGATCACCTCGGCGACGCCGGCCAGGGCGTCGGGGATCAGGAACGATCCGCCGCCCACCGCGACCAGCGGCTGGTCGGTCTTGCCGAGGGTCATCCGGTCGACGGCGTCGGCCAGCATCCGGTCGGCGGTCTCCACCGCCGAGCCGAGCGCGCCGCGCAGCCGCTCGGGGATCGGCGAGCCGGCCGGCGCGCCCCGGCCGGCCAGCGCGCCCGCGTCGGTCATGGTGGGGGTGTCGCCGCCGAAGGTCAGCGCCTTCTCGGTGATCCGGTAGCCGACCGACTGCGGCCCGACCGACCCGTCCGGCCCGATGACGGTGCCGCCGCCGAGCGCGAGCGCGAGGATGTCGGGCATCCGGAAGTTGGTCCGCACCCCGCCGATCTCGACGCCCGCGGACGACTCCCGGGGGAAGCCGGCGTACAGCACGCCGAAGTCGGTCGACGTGCCGCCCACGTCCGCGATGATCGCGTCGGTGAGGCCGGACAGGAACGCGGCGCCCCGGATGGAGTTGGCCGGGCCCGATCCGATCGTCAGCACCGGGTACCGGACGGCGTAGTCGATGGCCATCAGCGTGCCGTCGTTCTGCGCGAAGTAGGTGGTGACGTCCAGGCCGCGCTCGGCCAGCGTGTGCTGGAGCCCGTCCCAGACGGCGCTGATGACCCGGTAGAGGGCGGCGTTGAGGATCGTGGCGTTCTCGCGCTCCAGCAGCCCGAGCGTGCCGATCTCGTGGCTCATCGAGATGGGCACCGCGTCGCCGAGCTCGTCCCGGGCGATCTCCGCCGCCTCCAGCTCCTGGTCGGCGAAGGCGGGGCTGAACACGCTCGTCAGCGCGATCGCGTCGGCCTCCCCGGCGACGTCGGCGAGCACGGCGCGCAGCGCGCCGGGGTCGAGCTTGGAGATCGGCCGGCCGTCGACGTAGTGGCCGCCGGGGAGCACGGCGGTGCGCGCGGTGATCGCCGCCGACAGGTCGGCCGGCCAGGACTGCGCCGGGGGGACCGAGGTGGTCGCCGGCCCGCCGAGCCGGATCGCGGCCACCTTGCCGAGCCCGCGCCGCTCCAGGATCGCGTTGGTGGCGTGCGTGGTGCCGAGCATGACCCGGCCCACCCGCCGGACGTCGTCGCCGAGCTGGTCCAGCACCGCGGTCAGCGCCGCGTGCAGGCCCGAGGTGACGTCGGCGCTGGTCGCCTGCTTCGTCCTGGCGAGGACCTCGCCCTTGGCGCTGAGGACGACCGCGTCGGTGTTGGTGCCGCCGACGTCGACACCGATGCGCAGGTCGCGGGCGACGGTGCCGCCGGGCGTACGGTCAGCCATGGTTGAGCTCCTCCACGGGCGTGTAGTCGATGTCGTAGCCGAACGCCCGCGGACCGGCCGTGGCCAGACCGCGCTCGGTCCGCCAGATCGGGTCGCAGGGCCAGGACAGCACCGCCACCCGCTGTCCGTAGCGCAGCGACTCGGTGGAGATGGCGCCGGCGGTCTGCGCGTCCACCACGGTGATCAGGTCGGGGACGCAGGCGCGCGGCCGGCCGTCCTCCAGCGCGATCAGGTTCTCGTTCTGGATCTCCACGCGGAGCAGCCGGCCGCGGTCCTCGCCGGTGCCGTCGACGACCAGGCTGCCGCGCACGAACCCGCCGCCGGTCCGCCGCTCGACGTCGATCACCTTTCCGGTGATCAGCACGCTGGCGTCCAGCGTCGCGCACAGGGCGCCGAGCGGGTCGGCGCCGTCCTTCATCGCGTGGCCGATCGCCAGGGCCTTGCTCACCGTCCCCTCGATGACCGCGCCCCGCGCCTGCGCGCCGGTCAGCACGTAGTCGGCCATCAGCGCCGACGCCCCGCTGGCGACGCAGACCGCGCGGGAGATGCGCTCGGACCACAGCCCGTCGATCGGGCGCACCGTGGTGACGTTGCCCTGCACGTCGGCCAGGACGACGAGGTTCACCGGCCGTCCCGCCACGTACATCGAGACCATCTGGACCTCGGGGAACGCCCGTCCCATCCCGTCGGCGTCGACGAGCGGCAGACCGAGCCGCGCCGCCCAGCCGACCGGCCCGACGCCGTTGGAGCCGCCGATCTCGCAGGCCATCACCGCGGCCACCGGGCGGCCGAGGATCCGCTCGACCTCGTCCCGGATCAGCAGCGGCTCTTCGCCGCTCATCAGCATCTCGTGGGCGACGGTGGGCGCTCCGATCCCCGACAGCGGAAGGACGAGGCTGTCGTCGGGCACCTCCGACAGCGGGATCAGCGGCACCTCGCCGTACTCGTCGATCGCCCGGACCGCGGTCAGCGTGCCCGTCTCGACGTCCCCGCCGCCCCCGGTGCCCAGGATCGCGCAGCCGCGGGCGAGCGCCGGAACGTCGTCGAGCGTCACGCGACCGGTCCTCGAAGGTGTCATCTGCATGCTGGAAGAATGGTCCCACCTTCTGACCTGGCGGAAGGGTGGAGGGCACAAGGTTCCGCGAGGGTTTGTGCCGATGGCACAATGCGAGCGTGTCCTTCGTCTCGGACCTGGTCGGGACCGGTTCCCGGATCCCCCTCACCCTGCTCGCCGGCCCGGCCGACGCCGTGCCGCTCACCTCCGTGACCGCGGTCGAGGCCCTGGCGCGGCTCCAGCGGGCCCCGGAGGGGGCGCTGGTCGTCGTGACGGGACGGTCGGCCGCGCGGGCCGCCGGATACGAGCTCGACATCGCCGTCCGGACCGCCGCCGAGCGCGGCGTGCCCGCGCTGGTCCTCATCGGCTGCGGAACGCTGCCGATCACCGCGGCCCGGCTGGCCGACCGGGCCCGGCTGGCCGTGCTGTCGGCCGAGGAGGACTGCGACGTCGCCGAGGTCGTGCTCTACCTCGGCCAGGTCATCCGGGGCGACGCCGCCGACTCGCTCGCCCGTGCGCAGGCGGCGCTGCGCATCGTCCGCGAGGCCGGCGAGCCCACCGGGACCGCCGAGGGCGACCGCGTCGCCGCGCTGCTCGAACGCGTCGGGGCGGTGCTCGGCCGGACCCTGGTGACCACCGACGGGACGGGGGGACCGGCCGGCACCGAGCCGATCTGGGTGGCGGGCCGCCGTCAGGGCGGCGTGACGGGACCGCCCGACGACGCCGTGCGGCTGGTGCTGCCCGCCGTGGCCGCCGCGATCGGCCGGCTGCGGCAGCACGCGCTGGAGCGGGCGACCGCGCCCGGCCAGACCCGGTCCGACATCCTCACCGAGCTGATCGTCAGCGAGCGTGCCCAGGCGGGGGCGCTGGCCGACCGGGCCCGCCTGCTCGGCCTCGCCGTGGACGACCTGCACACCGTCATCTGGATGACCCCGGACCGGCCGTCGGGCCCCGACCCGGCCGAACTTGCGGAACGGCGGCGGCTGTTCGACACCCTCACCCTGCGCACCCACCAGGCCCAGCTGCCGTCCGGCGAGTCGTGGAATCTCGCCCGCCTCGCCGCCGACATCGTGCTGGTCGGCACCGCCCGGGCCGAGATCCGACCGCCGCGCGCCCTGCGGCTGATCGACGCCGTGCGCGCGGCCGTGGCCGAGGAGCATCCCGGCACGGTGCTGCGCTTCGGGATCGGGACGCCGCAGCGGGGGGTGGAGGGCCTGCGCCAGTCGGCCACGGAGGCCCGCGCCGCGGCGGCCATCGCCGTCCGCTCCGGCGAACTCGTCCACGCCTTCGACGCCGCGGGCATCAACCGGGTGCTCGCCCAGATCGCCGCCTCGCCGCTCAGCCGCCGGGTGGTCGACGACCTGCTGCGCCCGCTCGACGCGCTCGGCCCCGGGCGGTCGGCCGAGGCCATCGCGACGCTGGGCGCCTACCTCGACGCGCGCGGCTCGCTGAAGGCCGCCGCGTCCCGGCTGGCGCTGCACCCCAACGCCGTCAACTACCGGATCAGGAAGATCGTCGAGAGGCTCGGCGCCGACCTGTCCGACCCCGACACCGCGTTCGCCCTGCACCTGGCCTGTCGCGTCCGCCTCCGCGACTGACCCGGGCCGCCGCCGCGCGGAAACAAAAGAACCGCCCTCGCCCCGGAAACCCGGGACGAGGACGGCCTGGTAATCAAATCAAAGCGGCTCGAAAGCCGCGATCATCACTGTTCGTCAGTCACCCCGAACGACGCCGTCGTCGTCGAGGATGATGTCGCCGTCTTCGTTCTCGCCAACCTTCTTGGCCATATCAGTAACCCCGTTCTTATTTGCAACCAACTGTGAACAAATTGACGGGTCGCAAGAACCCGCATGGATGACTGTACAGAGCCCCGTTGGATCGGCAACCCGTTTCTTGGAAGAAGTCGGGCGATGTGTGTGCAAGGGCACAAGTAGAACCGGCCGCCACCCCCGAGAGGGGATGGCGGCCGGCCACTGCATCGCCCGGATCGGTGAAAGCCGGGCGTCGTTCAGGTGGAGATCAGCGCGCGTCGGGGCTCACGAGAGCCCAGTAACGCTTGCCGGACGTGGTGCGAAAGGCGCCGCACCGGTGGGTCAGTTCGACCACCAGCCCGAGCCAGGTCCTGGTCAGGTCCCGCACGTCGGGCATGGCGGCGTTCCCGTCGCTCACCGTGATGAGGGGGTACTTGACCCACTCGTGGGGGCGCTCGTCGGTGGCCCAGCCCAGCGTCACGGTGACGGCCGGGCTGCCGGGGCGGATGACCCCGGCCTGCGGCCGCCAGAGGGGCTGGGTGTTGCGGATCAGCTCCATCGCGACCCGCCTCACGTCGCCCTGCACCTCCTCGGGGAGGTCGCTGAACATGCCCTGCACCGCGTGCCTGACCATGGCGTCCGTGGGCTCGTTGAGCTCGAACGACTGCAGGTCGATGGCGTAGGGCACCTGCTGGTCGCTCTCGAACGCGGGCCTGCGCTGCGAACGAGAGGCGCCGATGACGGTCGATCCGTGCATGGAAACACTCCTTCTTGGTTGCGTGGCGAGAGCCGGGAAGGTCACTCGCGAGGTCTACCGTCCGGATGCGGCCATGGACCGCAACTCTCGTCGGGTGAGCGGACGCAGGTGGTAAGGGGTCTCCAGCCGGCCGAAACGGCGTCGCGTCACCGAATCCGGCGGGCTGTGTCAGGTTCAGGGCAAAAGAAGAACCGGCCTCCACCCCCGTCGGGGGTGGAGGCCGGTCCGTCTCCTCGCCTCGGCTTCCGATCAGGAGCCGTGGCGACCGTTGGCGCGGACGGCGGGCGGGGGGCCCGCGATCAGATCTGGGCCCACACGACCTTGCCGTACGGTGATGCGGCCTCGCAGCCGTACTCGTGGGCGTAGTCCCGGATGGAGGTCAGGCCGCGGCGGGCCGACGACCAGTGGAAGTCGCGCAGGTCGCCCCGGTCGTAGACGGCGACGCGGACGCAGGTCGTGCCGCGCACGTCGACGGTGCCGACCTCCAGGCGGATGTTGCGCGGCAGCGGCTCGTCGCCCACGCGGGCGAGGTCCACGCCCGTCGTGTGCTGGTAGGCGTTGAGCAGGAGCTCGTACGCGAACCGCTCCAGCCTCTGCGCGACGTCGTACGGGAGATTCAGCTCCGCCAGAACGTGGCGCGTCAGGAGGGCCGCGCGATCGGGCCGAGCCTGTTCCAAAGCGAAGAAGAGCCTCCGGAACGGGGGGAACTTCTCCTGGTCGGGGATCTCGTACATGAGATGCCTTTCTGAGATGTGGTTTGCATGACCGCGGGGTTCTGAGGCCCCGCGGTAAGGGACCGTCCGCGCGCGGTGGCACCGAGCAAGTAGCCGGCGACCCCTGTGCCCTCGGCGGTTGCGTCTTCCGGGGGTCTCCGGACGGGTCCTCAGTGTGTTCTATCGACGGAGTGCCGGGCTGGGCTGCATCGGGCTGATCGCCCGCGTCGTGCTCCTCGTGATGATGGGCATCGTGTTGATCATCTGCGTGGCCAACCGTTCCTGGCTGCAGGCGAAGGCCGTCAACGCGATCTACCAGGGCCGGCCCCAGATCCATTCCGGCAAGTACTTCAAGCCCGGTGCGACCGCGGTGGAGGACGGCGTGCGGCAGGAGGCCGTGCTGATCGACGAGAAGCCGTACGTCCGCGTGAAGTCACCGCCCGACGAATGGCGAGAGAAGCACAAGGGCGCCAAGTGCAAGGACCACGTGTGCACGGCCCCCGCGACTCACGAGTCCTTCAACGGCGGCGGCGCGATCGACATCGGGAGCGTGCTCGCCGGGCTGGTGCTGTGCTATTTCGTCTGGATCCTGATCAACGGCGATGACGACTATGACGACCGCTACTCTCCGCGCTATGACCGCCGCTACGACCGCCGCCACGACCGCCAATACCGGCGCTGACCGCCGCCGGCCGTCCCCCGGCCTCCCGAAGCCCGGACGGGCGTCCCGTCCGGGCGGTTAAAGTGCCGGAGGCTGTGCAGACGCCGGATCGGGGCGAGGGTCGATGGTCGCGTTCGTGTTGGTGCCCGTCGGGTTCGCGGTCGGCGTTCTCGCGGCGCCGCTGGCGGCGCCCTACGTGGGCGAGGTCCCCCGCCGCCGCCGGATCCTGATGGGGCTGGTCACGGCCGCCCTCTTCGGCGTGCTCGGATGGCGGGTCGGGTTCGAGCCCGTCCTGCCCGCGCTGCTGTACCTCGCGGCCGCCGGCGCGCTCCTGGGCTTCATCGACGTCGGGGTCAAGCGGCTGCCCGACCGGTTCACGCTCCCGTCCTACGGCGTCGCGGCGGTGCTGCTCGCCGCGGCGGCGCCGTTCACCGAGGACGGCGCGCGGCGGTTCGAGCACGCGCTCGCCGGCATGGCCGCGCTGTTCGCGCTGTACTTCGCGCAGGCCCTGCTCGTCCCGTCCGGCATCGGCCTCGGGGACGTCAAGCTGTCCGGCGTCCTCGGCCTCTACCTCGGCTGGTTCGGGCAGAACGCCTGGATCACCGGCCTGCTCACGACCTACCTGACGGGCGGCCTCGTCGCCCTCGGCATCATGATCGCCCGCCGCTCCCGCAAGGGCGACTTCCCCTTCGGCCCCTACATGCTCGCCGGGACGCTCGCGGCGATCCTGCTCGCGGCCGGATGAGGGTCAGCCGCAGAGCTTGCGGCCCGCCTTGACGCCTCCGCCGATCTTGTTGATGGCGGGCGGCGCGAGGCGCACCCCGTTCGCCCCGATGACGAGCCGGACGCCGTCCCGCGGACCGGCGGGGTCGGAGGTGAGCAGGGCGTCCGGGACGTCCCGCGCGAGCGCCGACGCCTGCGCCTCCGCGGCCGGCGCGTAGACGAGGCGGCTCTCCGGGGCCGCGGCGGCCTTCTCGACCTTCTTCTCCACCGTGAACCCGCGCTGCCGGAGCTGGTTCACGACCTGCTTCACCCGGGCGTCCCGGGCGCCCGCGTCGACCACGGTGACGCGCACCTTGCCGGGCGAGGGCGGCGCCGGCCGCGGCCGGGCGGGCTCGGCCGGCTCCGCGGGCAGCTCGTCGTCGTGCCGGATCGCCTCGAACAGCGGCTTCGCGAGTTCCTCGTTCCACTGGACGCGGTTGGGATCCGGCGCGTACCCCTCCACGGGGACGGTGACGAACCGCACCTGGCCCGCGCTCATCCCCTTGAGCCCGTCCGCCAGCTTCCGCATCCCCGCCAGATCCAGGTCGTCGTCGGTCGTCATCGACTTGGTGGCGGCCTTGAGGAACTTGTACGTCTTCGCCGGATCCTTGAGGACGGACCCGCTGGTGGCCTTGTCGACCACCGCCGCCATGAACTTCTGCTGCCGTTCGATGCGCTCCAGGTCGGAACCGTCGCCGAGCGAGTAGCGCGCGCGCACGTAGCCGAGCGCGTCGTCCCCCTTCACGGTCTGCTTCCCGGCCTTCAGGTAGAGCTCGGCCCTCGGGTCCCTGACGGGCTTGTCGACGCAGATCTCGACGCCGCCGAGGGCGTCCACCATCCGCTTGAACCCGGCGAAGTCCACCTGGACGAAATGGTCGATGTGGATGCCGGTGAGCGACTCCAGCGTCTTCCACGTGCATGTCGGCCCCGCGTACGCGAACGCCGCGTTCAGCATCCCGAACTGGGCCGGGACGGTGCCGCCCTTCTCCTTCTTGCACGCCGGCATCTTCACCATCGAGTCGCGCGGGAAGCTGATCCCGATCGCCTGGTCCCGGTTCGGCGACAGGTGCAGCAGGATCGTGGTGTCCGACCGCGCCCCGGCCATCCCCGGCACCGCGTACTCCGAGTTCTCGCCCTCCCGTGTGTCGGACCCGATGAGCAGGATGTTGAGCGACTTGTTGAGCTTCTTCGGCCGGTTCGCGCCGAGCTTGTCGCTGACGTGCTTCTGCTCGATCCCGCCGACGAGGTCGTGGTAGAGCCACGCCGCGCCGCCGCCGGCGGCCAGCAGCAGCGCCACCGCGCCGACCGCGACCCACCGCAGCCCCTTCCGCCGCCCGCCACCGCGCCGGGCACCGGTGGCGGTCCCGGCGGGCGCGTCTTCGTCCGGCCCGCGTTCCTCCGCCTCCGCCCCGCCGGGCGCGACCGCCTCCTTGTCGTCGGCGTCCTTGTCGTCGGCGGTGGACTTCTCCTCGCCCGTCGCCGGCTCGTCCGTCTCGGCTTCCGCGGAAGCGTCTCGTCCCGGGGAATCCGGTTCCGTGCCGCCGGCCGCCTCTGGGGCCGCCGGTGGCCGGCGGGCGGCCTCGTCCCCCGCGAGGTCGTCGCGGCGAGGGTCTTTGTCGCTCATCGGTCCCGTTTCGGGGCGGGCCCTGGGGAGGGCACGTGGTCTGCGTGGTCCGTCAGTTTAGGGAGGCCGCCGACTGGGGGAGCCTGTACCTCCAAGTGTTAGATGCCTAGAACGCCCGTTCTGTTGACAGGCGAGCGGAAATCCGGGGTCGCGGGGCGGGCGGCCTTCCGTACGATCGGTGCCGTGGACGCGGGGTGGGTGATCGGCGGGCGGTTCACCATGCTCGACCGGATCGGGGTGGGAGGGACCAGCCGCGTGTGGCGCGCGTTCGACCGCGCGGAAGGGCGGTACTGCGCGGCCAAGCTCGTCCGGCAGCAGGGCGCGACGTCGATGCTGCGGGTCGTCCGGGAACGGGCGCTGCGCATGGCGCACCCCCACGTGCTGACCCCCTACGCCTCGTGCATGGCGTACGACGACGTGCTCCTCGCCATGGACCTCGTGCGCGGGGGTTCGCTGGAGACGCTCCTCGGGGACTACGGCAGGCTTCCGCCCGAGTACGCGGCCGAGATCCTGGACCAGTTGCTGGCCGCGCTGAGCCACATCCACGGCGCCGGGGTCGTCCACCGGGACGTCAAGCCCGCCAACCTGCTGCTGGAGCCGAGCCCGGTCGGGGCGCCGCACGTGCGGCTCGCCGACTTCGGGATCGCGCTGGGGGAGGACGACCAGCGCTTCACCACCACCGGCTTCGTCGTGGGGACGCCGGGGTACCTCGCTCCCGAGGTGCTCGACTGGGACCGTCCCGGCCCCCGGCAGGACCTGTACGCCGCGGGCATGGTCGCCTGGCGGATGCTGACCGGCGCCGGGGACCCCGCGCCGCGGCAGCGCATCGGCGTGCCGCCCCCCGGTGTCCCGCCCCTGCTATGGGCGCTGGTCGCGCATCTGTGCGCGGCCGACCCGGCGCAGCGCCCCGCGCACGCCGAGGCGGCGCGCCGGGCGCTGGCGGCGTGCCGGCTGGAACTTCGCTTTCCCGTCCGCACGCTGGACGGCGAGCCCCTGCAGATCTTCGACCACCTGGGCCCGCCGCCCGCACCCGTCTGAGCGGAAGGGTCACCGGGCGGCGGGGACGACCACGCGGCGGTTCTTGCGCTCGCCGCCGCTGTCAGCTCTTCTCGTAGACGATCTCGACTCGGCGGTTCTTGGCGCGGCCGGCGGGGTCGTCCTTGCCGCCCTGCTCGTTGGGAGCGACGGGCTTGGTCTCGCCGTAGCCCCGGGCCTCGATCCGCGGCCCCGTCCCCGTCAGGGCGCCCGCCAGCTCGGCCTTGACCGCCTCGGCGCGCTGCTCGGAGAGCGTCAGGTTGGAGGCGGGGTCGCCGATGGAGTCGGAGTGCCCCGACACCTGGACGGCCCCCCGGGCGTCGCGGAGGCGGGGCGCCAGCTCGGCTATGCGGCGGCGCGCGGCGCCGGTGAGCGTCGCCTTGCCGAAGTCGAACAGGACGTCCGCCGAGATGCGGACGGTGACCTGACGCCCGCCGGCCTCTTCCTCCTCCAGGGGGACGACCGCCTGTTCGAGGTCGATGCCGCGCACGGAGGCGTCGGTTTCGATCGAAAGGACGCTCTGGGCCAGGTTCTGGTCCGGGGCTCCGGGGTCGGCCCCGGCGACGGCCGGGACCGCGAGCACGAGGGCCAGGGCGCCCGCGAGGACGGCCGGACGGCGCACGCGGCTCACCGCTCGACCGGGACGTCGCGGAAGGTGGGCCATGTGCCGATCTGCAGGTCGACGGACTTCACGTTCTCGGGCGGGGCGGCGAAGGTGAAGTAGAACGGGGTGGGCTGGTCGTTGGCCATGTTCGTGAAGATCTCGTCGGTCTGCAGCTCCTTGCCGCCGGAGTCCTTCACCACGACGTACCTCTTGAGGTTGACCGGGTCGATCAGCGCGGTGCCGAGGCCGTGCTCGCCGTTGAGGCGGTAGGCGTTGACGCGGGTCGGCCCGCCGGGGGGCACGTGCGGGGTGAGCTGCACGGTGAGGGTGGCCAGCCTCCCCTTCGCCCTGAGGCCCATGACCGCGATGTCGAGCTTGGCGCCCTGGGCGATCGGGCTGTCGAAGGTGCCCTTCACCACCGGCTTGGCGGCGTCGTCGAAGCTCGCGCCGCCCACGGCGCCCGAGGCCTTCCTGCCGCCCGCCGGGGAGGAGGACGAGGACGAGGACGAGGGCCCGTCCGTCCCCGGCAGGGAGCAGCCGGCCAGGCCGCCGGTGAGGAGCAGGGCCGTCGCGGTGGCGGCGCCCAGGCGATGTGCCAGGCCCATCGTCTATCCTTCCGATCGTCACATATGCAAACGCTGTTTTCCGTGGCACGATGGCAGCGGATCCGCACAACCATGTGCGGTCGCGAATCTAGCGTTTGCATCTGTAAATCGTCAAGGGGGGCCGGTGAGGTGAGCGTCGCCGAGGACACGATCGCCCGGAACCGCGCGCTGCAGACCGAGTGGTACGGAGAGCCGCTCGGCGACCGCGTCCGGCCGCTGCTCGGCCGCCTCGGGATGTCGCAGTCGGGGCTCGCCGGCGTGCTCGGGCTCTCGGCGCCGATGCTCTCCCAGCTCATGTCGGGCCAGCGCGCCAAGATCAGCAACCCGGCCGTCCTGCACCGCCTGATGGCGGTCGAGGACCTCGTCGCCGCGCCCGGCTTCGACGCGCTGACCGCCGCCGGGGTCCAGGCGCGGCTGGAGGAGATCAAGGCGGAGTCGGCGGCCACGACGTCGGGGATGCGCGGCGCGGTCTCCGGGCGCGTCCCCGCCGGGCCCGCGTCGTCGAGCGCCGAGGGCGTGGCGGAGCGCGCGGTCGAAGGCGGGGCGCCGGAGCGTGCGGCCGGACGCGGGGCGGCCGAGCCGGCGCGGCTCGTCCAGGCCCTGCTGCGCGAGGTGGCGTCCGCCGCCGAGATCGAGGCGGCCGCCGGGCTCATCGCCGACCGCTTCCCCGATCTCGCCGAGGTGCTGCGGGTGTACGGGGCCGGCCGCACGAGCGAGGCCGAGGCGCACTTCGCCCGGACGGTGCTGAAGCACACGCCCGGCGATCGGGCGGCCATGCCGCAGCGGTCTCGTCTCGATTCAATTTGATCATAACGACTGGTTATGGGTCCCGGAGGCCGTGAAAGGGCGCTGAACGGGCTAAAGTCTGTGGTCAGGGTCACATGCGGGTCTGCCTGTTATGTATGTCACAGCTCCTGGCGGGTGGCGTAGGGTCGCTTCGCTGGAAGCGCACACGAGGCGTCACGGCCCGCATGCGGCACGGCCTCCGGCCGCCGCGCGCGGCCCGGCCGGGGCGCCCCGCCGCCGGCCGAGGCGCGAACGGCCGCATGGTGCGCGCGGACCGTGGTACGGGGACACGACGACCCGAGCTCAGGAGAGCGATCGATGACCACTGTGGAGGCGCCGGCCAAGTCGCGCGCCCAGATCAAGGAACGCACCCTCCGCAAGGACAACTGGCGCCTGTATCCGGTCACGACCTTCGTGATCTTCACGGCATGGGTGGTGTACGCGACCGTCCGGGCCTTCTGGGGCGCGGCCTTCTACGTGCCGGAGTTCCACTACCTGACGCCGTTCTACTCCCCGTGCCTGAACGAGATCTGCAACAACGTCACGGTGGACGGCCACACGGGCGACGCGGCGGAGTTCGGCACCTTCCTGCCGGCGGCCACCCGCGGCTGGATCCCCTTCGCGGCGATCTCGCTGCCGTTCCTGCTGCTGTTCCGGCTGACGTGCTACTACTACCGCAAGGCCTACTACCGCTCGTTCTGGGCGGCTCCGTCCGCGTGCGCCGTCCGCGAGCCGCACGGCAAGTACACCGGTGAGCGCCGCTTCCCCCTGATCGGCCAGAACCTGCACCGGTACTTCTGGCTCGCCGCCTTCGCGATCTCCCTGATCAACACCTGGGACGCGGTCCGCGCCTTCCACGGCAAGGACGGCGGGTTCGGCATCGGGCTCGGCACGCTCATCCTGGTCGCGAACGTGGTCCTGCTCTGGCTGTACACGCTGTCGTGCCACTCGTGCCGGCACATCGTGGGCGGCCGGCTGAAGAACTTCTCCAAGCACCCCTTCCGCTACCGGATGTGGGGCTGGGTGTCCAAGATCAACCAGCGCCACGGGATGTACGCCCTGATCACCCTGGGCTCGCTGGTGGTGGCCGACCTGTACGTCGCTCTGGTCGCCAGCGGCACCATCTCCGACCTGCGCATCTTCAACTGAGGCCAAGGAATCATGACTGAGATCGAGAGGCACCTCTACGACGTCGTGGTGATCGGCGCGGGCGGCGCCGGGCTGCGCGCGGCGATCGAGGCGCGCCTCCAGGGCAAGAAGACCGCGATCATCTCCAAGTCGCTGTTCGGCAAGGCCCACACGGTGATGGCCGAGGGCGGGGCCGCCGCGGCGATGGGCAACGTCAACGCCAACGACAACTGGATGGTCCACTTCCGCGACACCATGCGCGGCGGCAAGTTCATGAACAGCTGGCGCATGGCGGAACTGCACGCCAAGGAGGCCCCGGAGCGCATCTGGGAGCTGGAGCTGTGGGGCGCGCTGTTCGACCGCACCAAGGACGGCAAGATCAGCCAGCGCAACTTCGGCGGGCACGAGTACCCGCGGCTGGCGCACGTCGGCGACCGGACGGGCCTGGAGCTGATCCGCACCGCCCAGCAGAAGATCGTTGCCCTCCAGCAGGAGGACCACGCCGAGCACGGCGACTACGAGGCCAGGCTGAAGGTCTGGGCCGAGACGACGGTCACGCGGCTGCTGAAGGACGCCGACGGGAAGATCTGCGGCGCTTTCGGCTACGTCCGGGAGACCGGCAAGTTCGTCGTGTTCGAGGCGCCCGCGGTGGTGCTGGCGACCGGCGGCATCGGCAAGGCGTTCAAGGTCACGTCCAACTCCTGGGAGTACACCGGGGACGGGCACGCGCTGGCCCTGCTCGCGGGCGGATCGCTGCTGAACATGGAGTTCGTCCAGTTCCACCCCACGGGGATGGTCTGGCCGCCGTCCGTCAAGGGCATCCTCGTGACGGAGTCGGTGCGCGGCGACCGCGGCGTCCTGCGCAACTCCGAGGGCAAGCGGTTCATGTTCGACTACATCCCCGAGGTCTTCAAGAACCAGTACGCCACCACCGAGGAGGAGGGCGACCGCTGGTACGACGACCCCGACAACAACAAGCGCCCGCCCGAGCTGCTGCCGCGCGACGAGGTGGCGCGCGCGATCAACTCCGAGGTCAAGGCGGGACGCGGGTCGCCGCACGGCGGGGTCTTCCTCACCGTCGTCGACCGGATGCCGGGCGGCGCCGCTGAGATCGTCAAGCGGCTGCCCTCGATGTACCACCAGTTCAAGGAGCTGGCGGACGTCGACATCACCAAGGAGCCGATGGAGGTCGGCCCGACCTGCCACTACGTGATGGGCGGGGTGGAGGTCGACCCCGACACCGGCGCCGCCAAGGTGCCCGGCCTGTTCGCGGCGGGTGAGGTCTCCGGCGGCATGCACGGCTCGAACCGGCTCGGCGGCAACTCGCTGTCCGACCTCCTGGTGTTCGGCCGCCGGGCCGGGCTCGGCGCGTCGGAGTACGTGGACGGCCTCCCGGCGCGTCCCGCCGTCCCCGACGCCGAGATCGAGGCGGCGACGGCCGAGGCGATGGCCCCGTTCGAGCGGGAGGGCGGCGAGAACCCCTACGCCGTCCACGCCGAGCTGCAGCAGACGATGAACGAGCTGGTCGGCATCATCCGCAAGGAAGAGGAGCTGAAGCAGGCGATCGAGTCGCTCGGCAAGCTCCGCGAGCGGGTCGCGGCCGTCAGCGTCGACCCCGTCGCGGTCGGCGACGGGCGCGGCTACCACCCGGGCTGGCACCTCGCGCTCGACCTGCGCAACATGCTGCTGGTGTCCGAGGCGGTCGCGAAGGCGGCGCTGGAGCGCCAGGAGAGCCGCGGCGGCCACACCCGCGACGACTACCCGGCGATGTCGCCGGAGTGGCGGAAGGTCAACCTCGTCTGCTCGCTGGCCGGCGACCCGTCCTCGCCGCACGTCGAGCTGAGGCGCCAGCCGCTGACGCCGATGCGGCAGGACCTGCTCGAACTGTTCGACAACGACGAGCTGAAGAAGTACCTGACCGCCGAGGAGCTGCCGACGCCCCTCGCCGGGAAGGGCCCGGCCGGCGACGCGGAGGCCGCGCCGGAGCCGGACGCGGACGACGCCGCGGAGAACGAGGAGGACGGCCGATGAGCTACGAGGCGAGGTTCAAGGTCTGGCGCGGCGACGACGGCGCGGGCGAGCTCACCGACTACACCGTCGAGGTGAACGAGGGCGAGGTCGTCCTCGACATCATCCACCGGCTTCAGGCCACGCAGGCGCCCGACCTCGCCGTCCGGTGGAACTGCAAGGCCGGCAAGTGCGGCTCGTGCTCCGCGGAGATCAACGGCATGCCGCGGCTGCTGTGCATGACCCGGATGTCGACCTTCGACCCGGAGGAGACGGTCACCGTCACCCCGGTGCGCACCTTCCCGGTGATCCGCGACCTGGTCACGGACGTGTCGTTCAACTACCAGAAGGCACGCGAGGTCCCCTCGTTCGACCCGGGCGACGCCAAGCCGGGCGAGCTGCGCATGCAGCAGGTGGACGTCGAGCGCTCGCAGGAGTTCCGCAAGTGCATCGAGTGCTTCCTGTGCCAGAACGTCTGCCACGTCATCCGTGACCACGAGGAGAACAAGCCCGAGTTCGCGGGCCCGCGCTTCCTCATGCGCATCGCGGAGCTGGAGATGCACCCGGCCGACCAGGCCGACCGGCGCAACATCGCGCAGGACGACCACGGGCTCGGCTTCTGCAACATCACCAAGTGCTGCACCGAGGTCTGCCCGGAGCACATCAAGATCACGGACAACGCGCTGATCCCGATGAAGGAGCGGGTCGTCGGCCGCAAGTACGACCCGCTGGTGTGGCTCGGCAGCAAGCTCGGCATCGTGCGCAAGGGCGAGGACACCCCCTCCGCCTGACCGCACGGCCTTTCGCGAACGTCCCCCGCCGCCCCGCGCGACGGGGGGCGTTCGCGTTTCCGCCGCTCCCGTCACGGGGCGCCGTTCTGGCAGGCGGCGCTCCGTGGCCCGGCGGGCGGCGCGCCCCCGGCCCGCCGCCCGCCGTTCCGCCGTTCCCCGTGAACGCCGTGGACGCCGAGACGACCTCCGGCCGTGCACGCCGCGTCCAACACTGGCGCACCCTCGAATGTTCGAGTAGGGATAAGTGCACACAACGCGTGATTCAACCGTGATTCTTTACCGGGAGGCGGGAACGCTTCACGCCCTTTAGCGTTGTGGTCATGAGCGCCCCCGAAGGTTCTTTCCTCGGCGATCTCACTCCGGCGGAACGCGAGGAACTGGCGGCCCGCGGCCGCGTCCGCGAATTCGCCCGGGGGGAGATCCTCTTCGCCGAGGGGGAGGACCCCGGCTGGGTGGCGATCCTGCTGCGGGGCCGGGTCAAGGCGTGCGCCTACCGCGAGATGGGCGGGGAGACGCTCCTGGCGGTGCGCGGTCCGGGGGCGCTGCTCGGCGAGGTCGCCGCGATCGACGGGCTGCCCCGCTCGGCGACGGTCACGGCGCTCGAACCGGTGCGGGCGCTCGCGGTGACGGCCGACGAGTTCATGGCGTTCCTCCAGGCGCACGGGCGCGTCTCCGTCCTCATCATGCGGATGCTGTGCCAGCGCTGGCGCGACGCCGACCGCAAGCGCGTCGAGTTCGGCATGTTCGACGCGACGGGCCGGGTCGCGCAGCGCCTCGTCGAGCTGGCGGAGCGGTTCGGCGTTCCCTACGACCGGACGGGCGCGGCGGGCGGCGACAGCCTCCAGATCACGCTGAACCTCTCGCAGGAGGAGCTGGCGAGCTGGGTGGGCGCGTCCCGCGAGGCGGTCAGCAAGGCGCTGCGCACGCTGCGCCGGCACGGCTGGATCGAGACGGGCCGCCGGCGGGTCATCGTGCACGACCTGAAGGCCTTACGCCGCCAGGCGCGCTGAACCGCCGCCAGGCGCGCTGAACCGCCGCCGGGCGCGCTGACCCGGTGCGCGGCAGGGGCCGCGGTGGCCCGTACGCTGTGCAGGATGCAGTTGCAGCAGCTCGCCTACTTCGTCGCGGTCGCCGAGGTACGCCACTTCACGCAGGCCGCCGAGCTGCTGCGCGTCGCGCAGCCTTCGCTGTCCAAGCAGATCCGCGCGCTGGAAGGCGAGCTGAACGTGTCGCTGTTCAGCCGCGCGCGGGGAAACATCACCCTGACTCCCGCCGGCGAGGCGCTGCTTCCCCTGGCGAAGCGCATACTGGCCGATGTCGACACCGCCCGCCTGGAGGTGCAGGAGCTGGTCGGCCTCAAGCGCGGGCGGGTCCGGCTCGGCGCGACGCCGTCCCTGTGCGCGGGCCTGCTGGCGGACGTCCTGCGCCGCTTCCACGACACGTACCCGGGGATCCAGCTCATCGTCGAGGAGGGCGGCTCCCGGGACCTCGTCCGGGAACTCACGCGCGGCTCCCTGGACATGGCCCTGGTCATCCTTCCCCTGCACGGCGACCCGCCCCTGGACACCACGCCGATCCTGCGCGAGTACCTGGTGGTGGCGTCCCCGGCGGGTCCCGAGCCGGGCGCTCCGGAGCGGCTGCCGAAGACCCCCCAGCTCCCGCGCCGCTCGTACCTGCGCATCCAGGACCTGCGGAACCGCCCGCTGGTGATGTTCCGTCCCGGCTACGACCTGCGCGAGGCGACCATCAGCGCGTGCAGGGCCGCAGGGTTCGAACCGAGGTTCGCGGTCGAGGGCGGCGAGATGGACGCCGTCCTGCGCTTCGTGGAGGTCGGCCTCGGGATCGCGGTCGTCCCCAGCATGGTGCTGGCCGGGCGCCCCGGCCTGCGCGGGACGCCGCTCGTCCTGGCCGACGACGAGGCGCGCCGCGGCCGCCACGGTCCCGGCCTGCTCCGCACCATCGCGCTCGCCCACCGCAAGGACGTCGAGCTCACCCACGCGGCCCGCGCGTTCCAGGAGACCCTCCAGGAGTTCCTCGTGGAGGCGGCCCTGGCGGGCAGCCTCCCGGCCGGCGTGGAGACCCTGGTCGACGCCTAGTCAGCCCTGCTGGAGGGCCACGTAGTCGGGCGGGACGAGGTGGGGCGGGTTGGCCGCCTGGGTGGCGTCGGGCTCGATGATGCGGAACATGTCGAAGAGGACGATCGGCACCTCGCGGCCCAGCACCTTCTGGACGAGGCCCGTGGAGTGCAGGTGGCGCGCGGCGTCGATGCAGAGGTCGTCGAAGTGGGCGCAGAGCCGTTCGTCCTGCTCGTCCTCCGCGTCGTCGCCCGGCTCGTACCAGAGGCCGAGGCGCTTCACCTCCTCCAGGTAGAGGGCGGTGCCCTCGGGGTCGGCGGGGTGGTGGCCCGCGGGTCCCGCTTCCTCCAGCAGCATGTAGGCGTAGCTCCAGCGCACCTCCAGCGGGTCCTCGGAGGAGCGTTCGAGGTTCTGCCGGACGTTGCTCTCGGTGTTGTAGCCGATCGCCATGTACGGGTCGTAGGGGTAGTCCCAGAGTTCGTGGACGGTCGAGAACTCGCCGTGCGAGATCCGGAGCGAGATGACGTAGATGTCGGGGCGGAGGGCCTCGGGGAACGCGTGCAGGGAGTCTTCGGCGGCCCGGCGCAGGTGCTGCTGGAGGGTCATCCCCTCATGATCGCGGATCGAGGGAGCGGAGCCGGGCGACGACCCCGGCGGTCTGCGGGGTCCGGAGGTCCTCGAAGATGGCGAGGGCGCGCAGCCAGCAGTCGCGGGCGGCGTCGGGGCGGGACATCTGCATGTGGGCGCGGCCGAGGTTGTAGAGCGCCTCGCCCTGGCCGGGGCGGTCGCCGAACTCGCGGAAGACGTCCAGCGCCTTCTCGTAGTGGACGATGGCGGTGTGCAGGCGGCGCAGGCCGTGGTGGGCGTAGCCGAGCCCGTGCAGGGCCCAGCCGAGGGTCCGGCCGTCGGCCTCCAGTGCGATGCCGTGGGCCTGCTCGAAGTGGTCCAGCGACGAGCCGAAGTCGGCGAGCCCGGCGTAGGCGTAGCCGAGGGCCGTCAGCGCCCGCCCGGTGTCGCGGCGGTCGCCCACCGCGGCGGCCAGCAGGACCGACCGGCGGTGGTGGACGACCGCCTCGCGGTACCGGCGCAGGCGGCGGCAGGCGTAGCCGAGCCCGTGCAGGGCCCACGCCTCGCCCCGGACGTCCCCCAGCCGGGAGAAGACCTCGCACGCCGCGGTGAACAGCTCGGCGGACTCCTCGAACCGCCACCGGTTCTGGCTGGCGTAGCCGAGGCCGCCGAGCACGTAGGCGACGCCGCGGTCGTCGCCGAGGAGGCGCGCGGACGCGAGGCCCCCGCGGAGCGCCTCGCTCCAGTCGGTCCACGGGCCGCGGAACAGGGTGAGCGGCAGCCGCCAGGCGATGTCGTGGTGGCCCTCGGCGGCGGCGGCCTGGGCGGCGGCGACCAGGTTGGGCCGCTCGGTCTCGCACCAGCGGCGGGCCTCGGCCGCGGAGGCGAAGCGCAGGGCGCGGTCCGGCTCGTCCGGCAGCGGCGGGGCGGTGACGCGGTCGGGGGACAGCAGGCGGCGCGCGTTGCCGGCGGTGCCGAGGTACCAGCCGAGGACGCGGCGGACGGCGGCCGAGCGCTCGTGCGGCGCGAGCCCTGAGCCGGGGGCGGCGTCGGGGTCGAGGACGGGCACCCCGTACCGGCCCTCGGCGCGCTCCGCCAGGCCGAGGTCGCCGAGCAGGAGCCGCGCCTCGGCGTCGGGGACGTCGATGAGGGCGGCCGCGGCCGGGACGGAGATCTCCGCGCCGGGGTGCAGGGCGAGCAGCCGGAGGACCCGGTCGGTGTCCGCATGCGGCCAGGAGTCCGGCGGCCGCATCCAGGCCCGTTCCCGCAGCTCCTTGACCGCGACCAGGGCGGGGCGGAAGGCGGCCGCGCGGCACGCGGGGTTCTGCCGCACGACCTCCTCGAAGAACCAGCCGGAGGTGATCAGCGCGAGGACGCCGGGGGAGGCGCGCAGCGCGTCCTTCAGGGGGGCGGCGGCCAGCAGCCGGAACGCCGTGTTGATGGCGGTGCCGGCGACGCCGTGGTCGTCGTGGTGGATCTCGCCGGCGTGCACCGCGACGCGGACCCTGATGCGGGCGTCCGGCGGCGCGGCGCCGTTGTGCCGCTCCAGCAGGGCGGCCAGCCGCGCCGGGAACGGGCCGGCCAGCAGTTCCTTCGGCACGTCCGGACGGATGAGGATCATCGCCCCGTCGCCCCGGTCCTCGCAGTAGCAGGAGGCCGCGGGCACGCCGGACTCGTCGAGGGCCCGCCGTAAGGCCCGGTATAAGCCCGCCCGGACGGCGAGCTGGCCCCCGTTCGTGCGGCGGCCGTAGCCCTCGACGTCCAGGCACAGGATGGTCCGGTGCACCGCCGGGCCGGCGCCGCCTGCACAGTGCATCAGCTCGTGCATATGCACCCCCTTATGCATGTGCGGCAGCATGCTACGGCAAGATCAGCCCCTGTCGAAGCGCGTGAGCGGAGCGGCCCGGCGCCGGATCAGGCGGTCAGCAGGCCCTTCAGCAGCCGGGCGCGGGCCTCGTCGTCGCCGCCCTCCGGCGGATGCCAGGGGCAGGCGACGTCCAGGGCGGCCACCCGGCCGGTGGCCATGATCCGCCGGACGGACGCGACGACCGCGTCGGCGGAGGGCCCGCCGCCGACCGGGAACTTCAGCCCGGGCAGGTCGGCGGCGTCGATGACGTCCACGTCGACGTGCAGCAGCAGGGGGCCCGGAGGCAGCGCGACGTCGTCCACGGGGCAGACCCTGACCTGCGAGGACGCGAGGAACTCCGCCTCGGCCGGGTCGAGGTCGCGGGCGTCCACCAGGACGGCGCGGTCCTCCGGCAGCGTGCGCAGGCCCAGCCGGTCGGGGAGGAGCGCGGTGTCGGCGCCGAGGATCTGCCGGAGCGGCATCCCGCCGATGTAGCCGGACGTCGAGCTGTCCACCGTGTGGACGTCGCCGTGCGCGTCGAACCAGACCACGGAGGCGTCCACCCCCGCCTTCTGCACGCCCGCGAGGACGGCCTCGGCGGTCAGGCAGTCGCCCGACACCACGCGCGGCATCGAACCGCCGTCGATCTGGCGGGCGACCTCGGCGACGACGGGCTCGAACAGCGCCGCGACGCGCTGCCACACGTCGCCGTCGGGCAGGTCCGGCGTCACGGGGACGACGTCGAGGCCGGAAAGGGGGAAGGACGCGTCGGGGAGCCGTTCGTCCTGGTGGTAGGGGAGGAGTGTGACCGTCATGCGGACACATTAGAACGGTCCCGCCCGGTACTCCGGGCGGGACCGAGAACAGCGGCGGCCGGGACCGCTCCCTCTGCCGCGCCCGCTACCGCTTCTTCCCGCCGGCGGTCGCCTTCAGGTAGTCGTGGTTCAGCCGGCCGATGACGTCCAGCGGGATGCCCTTCGGGCAGGCGACGGTGCACTCGCCGGTGTTGGTGCAGCCGCCGAAGCCCTCCTCGTCGTGGGTGTCCAGCATGGACACGACGCGGTCCCAGCGCTCGGGCTGGCCCTGCGGCATCAGGCCGAGGTGGGTGACCTTGGCGCCGAGGAACAGGGCGGCCGAGCCGTTCGGGCAGGCCGCGACGCAGGCGCCGCAGCCGATGCACTCGGCGGCCTCGAACGCGCGGTCGGCGTCGGGCTTCGGGACGGGCGTCGAGTGCGCCTCGGGGGCGGTGCCGGTCGGCGCGGTGATGTAGCCGCCCGCCTGGATCATCCGGTCGAACGCCGACCGGTCGACCACCAGGTCCTTGACCACCGGGAACGCCTTGGCGCGCCACGGCTCGACGTCGATGACCTCGCCGTCCTTGAACTTGCGCATGTGGAGCTGGCACGTGGTGGTGGCGCGCTCCGGGCCGTGCGGGGTGCCGTTGATGACCAGCGAGCACATGCCGCAGATGCCCTCGCGGCAGTCGTGGTCGAACGCGACCGGCTCCTCGCCGGAGGCGATGAGCTTCTCGTTGAGGACGTCCAGCATCTCCAGGAACGAGGCGTCGGGGGAGACGTCGTCGAGCTTGTACTCGACCATCCCGCCCTTGTCCTGCGGGCCGCTCTGGCGCCAGACGCGCAGTGTGAGCTTCATGATTACTTGTACGACCTCTGCGTGGGCTTGACGTACTCGAAGTTGAGGGCCTCCTTGTGGAGGACGGGCTTCGCGCCCTCCCCGGCCCATTCCCAGGCGGCGACGTAGCCGAAGTTCTCGTCGTCGCGCTTGGCCTCGCCCTCCTCGTCCTGGCTCTCGGCCCGGAAGTGGCCGCCGCAGGACTCGGCGCGGTGCAGCGCGTCGATGACCATCAGCTCGGCCAGCTCGAAGAAGTCGGCGACGCGGCCCGCCTTCTCCAGCTGCTGGTTCAGCTCCTCGCCCTTGCCGGTGACCTTGACGCGCGTCCAGAACTCCTCGCGCAGCGCGGGGATGAGGTCCAGCGCCTTGCGCAGCCCCTCCTCGGTGCGCTCCATGCCGCAGTACTCCCACATGATGTGGCCGAGCTCGCGGTGGAAGGAGTCGACGGTGCGGTCGCCGTCGATCGACAGCAGCCGCTCGATCCGCGTCCGCACCCGCTCCTCCGCCTCGCTGACCGCCGTCTCGGCGACCGGGGGGAGGCTGTTGCGGGCGATGTAGTCGCCGATGGTGTTCGGCAGGACGAAGTAGCCGTCCGCGAGGCCCTGCATCAGCGCGGAGGCGCCCAGCCGGTTCGCGCCGTGGTCGGAGAAGTTCGCCTCGCCGATGACGAACAGGCCCGGGATCGTGGACTCCAGGTCGTAGTCCACCCACAGGCCGCCCATCGTGTAGTGGACGGCCGGGTAGATGCGCATCGGCGTGTCGTAGGGGTTCTCGCCGGTGATGCGCTCGTACATCTCGAAGAGGTTGCCGTACTTGGCCTCGACCTTGTCCCGGCCGAGGCGCGCGATCGCGTCGGCGAAGTCGAGGTAGACGCCGAGCCCGCCGGGGCCGACGCCGCGCCCCTCGTCGCAGACGTTCTTGGCCGCGCGGGAGGCGATGTCGCGCGGGACGAGGTTGCCGAAGGACGGGTAGATGCGCTCCAGGTAGTAGTCGCGCTCGTCCTCGGGGATGTCGTAGGGCCTGCGGGTGTCGCCGGCCTTCTTCGGCACCCACACGCGGCCGTCGTTGCGCAGCGACTCCGACATCAGCGTCAGCTTCGACTGGTGGTCGCCGCTGACCGGGATGCACGTCGGGTGGATCTGGGTGTAGCAGGGGTTGGCGAACAGGGCGCCGTGCCGGTGGGCGCGCCAGGACGCGGTGACGTTCGAGCCCATCGCGTTCGTGGACAGGAAGTACACGTTGCCGTAGCCGCCGGACGCCAGCACCACCGCGTCCGCGGTGTAGTGCTTGACCTCGCCGTTGATCAGGTTGCGGACGACGACGCCGCGCGCCCGCCCGTCCTCCATGATCAGGTCGAGCATCTCGTGCCGCGGGTACAGCTCCACGTTCCCGGCGTCCACCTGCCGCATCAGCGCCTGGTAGGCGCCGAGGAGCAGCTGCTGGCCCGTCTGCCCGCGCGCGTAGAACGTGCGGGAGACCTGCGTGCCGCCGAAGGAGCGGTTGTCGAGCAGGCCGCCGTACTCGCGGGCGAACGGGACGCCCTGCGCGACGCACTGGTCGATGATCTGCCGCGAGATGTCGGCGAGCCGGTACACGTTGGACTCGCGGGACCGGAAGTCGCCGCCCTTGACCGTCTCGTAGAACAGCCGGTACACGCTGTCGCCGTCGTTGCGGTAGTTCTTGGCGGCGTTGATGCCGCCCTGCGCTGCGATCGAGTGGGCGCGGCGCGGGGAGTCCTGGAAGCAGAACTGCTGGACGTGGTAGCCGGCCTCGCCGAGGGTGGCGCCGGCCGAGCCGCCGGCCAGCCCCGTCCCGATGATGATGATCTTCTTCTTGCGCTTGTTGGCCGGGTTGACCTGCTTGGCCTCGAACTTGCGGGTCGTCCAGCGCTCCTCGATGGCGCCCGCCGGGGCCTTGGCGTCGGCGATCGGCTCGCCGGGCGTGTAGAAGGCGGTGGTCATGTCGTCAGCTGCCATGGATCAGCTCACCCATCCGAACGTGATGGAGACGGGGACGGCGACGAAGCCGAGCGTGACGAGCGCGGCAGTGGTCGCGGCGAGGCCCCTCAGGGCGTTGTGGCTGCGCGGCGTGCGCAATCCCAGCGTCTGGAACGCGCTCCAGATGCCGTGGTGGAGGTGGAGCCCCACGAGCAGTACCGCGACGACGTACCAGACCGTGATGTACCAGCGGGACGGGTCGAAGTCGGCGACCACCCGCTCGTAGGGGGTGGCGTCGGCGCCCTTGGGGTTCAGGGCGAAGAACGTGAGGTCCAGCAGGTGCCAGATGACGTAGACGGCGATGATGATCCCGCCGTACCGCATCGTCCGGACGGCGTAGCCCTGCGCGTGCGACTTCTTCTTCGACTGGTACTTCACGGGACGGGCGTGCGCCGCGCGCTTGGCGAGCGACACCGCCGACCACATGTGCAGCACGACCGAGACGCCGAGCACGAGCTCGAGGACCGTCAGCACCGTCCGCCGCGGCACCGCGGGCTCGCCCATCGTGCGCAGCCACTCGGCGTAGTGGTTGAAGTCCTCCGCGCCGAGGAAGATCTTCAGGTTCCCGATCATGTGCGCGACCAGGAACAGCACGAGGATGCCGCCGGTGACGGCCATCACGGCCTTCTTGCCGACGGTCGATCGGTAGATCGCAGGTATCGCTATAGCCACGACCTGCACGTTATGTCCGGCTCGGCGATTCGTTCCAAGTCATGAGCGCACTGGTGGCGATAGCCGCAGGCTATGAACACACGCCGCACGCGCCTTGTGGCCGTTCCGTGACCCGGGTGCGGGTGAGGGACTTCACAGGCGGTGCGGGAACTCTGCCGTTGAGTGACCCAGAAGACATTGACGGAGGTCAGGGGCTTGTGGTCAGCGCCCTGGTCGCTCCGATTCGCCCTGCCGCGACAGCAGCAGGACGGCGAGGTCGTCGGTCAGGGCGTCGCCGTTGAGGCGCTCCACCTCGGCCACCAGGGCGTCGATCAGCGACCGTCCGGCCGCGCCGCGGGTGCGCGCGGTGCGGGCCAGGCCGACCAGGCCCTCGGTGCCGAGCCGGTCCGAGCCCTCGCCGACCCGCCCCTCGATCAGGCCGTCGGTGTAGAGCATCAGGCCCCACGACTCGCCGAGGTCGATCTCGGTGGTCGGCCACTCGGCGCCGGGCACCAGGCCGAGCGCCGGGCCGTGGGCGTAGTCGGGGAGCGCCGCGACCTCGCCGCCCTCGCCCGGCGCCCCGCGGAACAGCAGCGGCGCGGGGTGGCCGGCGAGGTGCATCCGCGCGGTCCGCCGGGACGGCGCGATCGTGACCATGCAGAGGGTGGTGAAGATCTCCTCGCTGCGCCGCTCGTGCCCGAGAACGGTGTCGAGGGTGCCGAGCAGCTGCTCGCCGGTGTGCCCGGCGAGGACGAGCGTCCGCCACGCCATGCGGAGCTGGACGCCGAGGGCCGCCTCGTCAGGGCCGTGCCCGCAGACGTCCCCGATCACCAGGTGGACGGCGCCGCCCTCGGTCTGCACGGTGTCGTAGAAGTCGCCGCCGAGCAGCGCCCGCCGCCGGCCGGGCCGGTAGCGGGTGTGGTGCCGCAGCGTCGGGTCCTCGATCAGCGGGACCGGCAGCAGGCCGCGCTCCAGCCGGGCGTTCTCGCGGCCGAGGATGCGGGCCTCCACGAGCCGCCGCTCGGTCTCCTCCGAGCGCTTGCGCTCTATCGCGTAGCGGATCGCGCGGGCCAGCAGCGGCCCGTCGATCTCCTGCTTGACCAGGTAGTCCTCGGCGCCCGCGGCGACCGCCTGGACGCCGAGGCGGCCGTCGTCCAGGCCGGTCAGCACGACGACGGCGGCCGGGCCGGACAGCGCGAGCACCCGCCGCAGCCCCTCCAGCCGGTCGATGCCGGGCGTGGACAGGTCGACGATGATGCACTGGACGCGCCGCGTCAGCATGCGCCGGGCGGCGTCCAGGTCGCAGGCGACGGTGATCCCCGCGTCCAGGCCGCTGTCGGCGAGCATCTTCTCCACCATGAGCACGTCGGTGGGGTCGTCGTCGATGAGGAGCAGCTCGATCCTGTCCTCGGTACCTGGCGTGAGGGGATGCGTCTGGTGACTGATGGTGCTCACAGGGCTTCCGGAAAGTCGGGCTGGCGACGGCACTGGCAACGACCGCGTCGTCCCGCTCGTCCCCGCGGAAACGGGGAGCGGCACGGGCCGCGCCGGGGCAGCGGCGTGGGCCTAGCCGCCAAGGGTCCCGGCTCATGGAGCGGAGGAAGCATCGCTCCGTACGGTGACGACCTTAGCGTGTCCACGCGGCCGGGCGCACCCCCTGAGCCCGCCTTTGTCGGTGCTTCCGGACGGACCGAAACCCGTTTGCGCTGCTGAAAAACCAGTCGTGTGCCGGGAGTTCCCCTGCATAACCTTCGTCGGGTGAAGCCGTTGCCGGTGAAAGATCCTGGCGGCCCCGACCACGTTGTGCGAGGGCGGACGACGTCCCCCGACCCTTGGAGCGCCTCCCGCGCCGATCGAGGATCCCCCGCGCGCTACCTGCTGTCGCTGCTGCGCGCCCAGTGGCGCAGCGTGACCGCGGGCGCCCTCTTCGGCGTGGCCTGGATGCTGAGCCAGGCCCTGATGCCCGCCGCGCTCGGCCGCGCCATCGGCGACGGCGTCGCGGCGCGGGACGAGGGCGCCCTTCTGACGTGGGCCGCCGTCCTGCTCGGCCTCGGCGCCGTGCAGGCCGTGACGGGCGTGCTCCGGCACCGGTGCGCCGTGTTCAACTGGCTGTCCGCCGCGTACCGGACCGTCCAGCTCGTCACCCGGCAGGCCACCCGCCTCGGCTCGACGCTGCCGAAGCGGCTGAGCGCCGGCGAGGTGGTGAGCGTCGGGCTCTCCGACGTCTCGCACATCGGCGACACCATCGACATCGCGGCGCGCGGGTCGGGCGCCGTGGTGGCGATCGTCGTCGTGGCCGGCATCCTGCTGTCCACGTCGCCGCCGCTCGGTCTGATCGTGCTGGTCGGCGTCCCCCTGATCCTGGTGGCGGCGGCCCCGCTGCTGCGCCCCTACCGCGAACGGGAGCAGGCGCACCGCGAGCTGGTCGGCGAGCTGACCACGCACGCCACCGACCTCGTCGCGGGCCTGCGGGTGCTGCGCGGGATCGGCGGCGAGGCCCTGTTCTCCGGCCGCTACCGCGCCGAGTCCCAGCGGGTGCGGGAGGCGGGGGTGGCGGTCGCGCGGGCCGAGACGCGGATGAGCGGCGCCGAGGTGCTGCTGCCCGGCCTGCTGATCGCGCTGGTCACCTGGGCCGGCGCCCGGTTCGCCGCGCGGGGGGAGATCGGCGTCGGCGAGCTGGTCGCGTTCTACGGGTACGCGGTGTTCCTGATCGTCCCGCTGAAGACGCTCGGCGAGGCCGCCAGCAAGATCACCAAGGGGCTGGTGGCGGCGGGCCGGGTCACCGCGCTGCTGCGGCTCGACCCCGAGCTGCCCGCCGCCGGGACGGCCCGTCCGGCGGCGGACGCCGAGCTCGTCGACATCGCCTCGGGGCTGGTCGTGCGGCCGGGCCGGATCACCGCGGTCGCCGCGGCCGACCCGCGCGACGCGCAGGCCGTCGCCGACCGCCTCGGCCGGTACGCCGACGGCGAGGTCGACTTCGGCGGCGTCCCGCTGCGCGCGGTCGCGGACGTCCGCGAGCGGATCCTGGTCGCGGTCAACGAGGACCGGCTGTTCTCCGGCCCGCTGGCCGAGTCGCTCGCACCGGACGCCGGCGAGCCCGCGCTCCGGGCGGCGATCCGCGCGGCCTGCGCCGAGGACGTCGTCGACCCGATCGGGCTCGACGCGCACGTGGCGGAGGCCGGACGGGAGTTCTCCGGAGGCCAGCAGCAGCGCCTCCGCCTGGCCAGAGCGCTCGCCGCCGACCCCGACGTGCTCGTCCTCGTGGAGCCGACCAGCGCGGTGGACGCGCACACCGAGGCGCGCATCGCCGCCAGGCTCGGTGAGGCGCGCGCGGGCCGTACCACCGTGGTGTGCACGACGAGCCCGCTGATGCTGGACCGCGCCGACCACGTCGCCTTCGTCCGCGACGGCCTGGTCGTCGCGGAGGGCACGCACCGGGAGCTGCTGGACTCCGAGCCGCGCTACGCGGCGACCGTCACCCGCGGCGAGACCACGGAAAGGGCGGGCACATGAGCGCCCGGATACTGCCCGTCGCGACGCCCGCGCAGGTGCGGGCCTACGCGCGGCGGCTCGTCCTCCGGCACCCGCGCGACCTCGCCCTGGTGCTGGCCCTGCACGCGCTGGCGGCCGTCACCGGGCTCGTCACGCCGCGCCTGCTCGGCTCCCTGGTGGAGGGCGTCCGCGACGGCCGCGCCGACATCGACACCACCGGCCTGGCCATCGCCGGGTTCGTGGTCGCCCAGGGCGTTCTGATCCGGTACGCCTACCTGGCGTCGGCGAGGCTGGGCGAGCGGGTGCTGGCCGAGCTCCGCGAGGAGTTCGTCGACCGCGTCATGGCCCTGCCGCTGTCGACGGTCGAGCGCGCCGGCACCGGGGACCTGGTCACCCGCGCCTCCCGCGACGTGGACACGCTGAGCACCTCCGTCCGGTACGCGATGCCGGAGACCCTCGTCGCCATCGTCGTGGGCGGGTTCACCGTCGCCGCGCTGATGGTCAACGGGCCGCTCGTCGCGCTGCCCGCCCTGGTCGCGGTGCCGTTGCTGGTGGCGGTGATGCGCTGGTACCTGCCCCGCGCCCACAAGGGCTACCTGCGCGAGAACGCGGCATGGGCGGGCATCGCCGACGGGCTGACCGAGACCGTCCAGGGCGCCCGGACCGTGGAGGCCCTCGGGCTCGCCGAGCGGCGGCACGAGCGCGGCGACGCCGACATCGCGGCGTCCTACGAGGTCGAGCGGTACACGCTGCGGCTGCGCACGGTGCTGTTCCCGGTGATGGAGATGAGCTTCGTCCTCCCCGTGGTGTCGACGCTGCTCGTCGGCGGCCTGCTCTACATCAACGGCATGGCCACGCTCGCGCAGGTGACCGCCGCGACGCTGTACGCCCAGCAGCTCATCGAACCGGTCGACACGCTCATGCAGTGGCTGGACGAACTCCAGCTCGGCGGCGCGTCCCTGGCCCGGCTGCTCGGCGTCGGCGAGGTCCCGCCCGACCGATCGCCGAACGGGGACCGCCCCGCCGGGGAGCGGATCGCGGCGCGCGGCGTCCACTACTCCTACCGTCGCGGCCACGACGTCCTGCACGGCGTGGACCTCGACCTGAGACCGGGCGAGCGCCTGGCGATGGTGGGGCCCAGCGGCGCGGGCAAGTCGACGCTCGGCCGCCTCCTCGCCGGCGTCGACGGGCCGCGCGCGGGCGCGGTCACCGTGGGCGCGGGCGGCGGCGTCCCGCTGGTCGAGCTGCCCCTGGACGACCTGCGCGGCCACGTCGCGCTGGTCACCCAGGAGCACCACGTGTTCCGCGGCACCCTCCGCGAGAACCTCGTGATGGCCCGCGAGGGCGCCTCCGACGACGACGTCCGCCAGGCCCTGGCCGCCGTCGACTGGGACGGCCCCGGCCTCGACGCCGTCGTCGGCTCGGGCGGCGAGCCCCTGTCGCCCGCGCAGGCCCAGCAGCTCGCGCTGGCCCGGCTCGTCCTCGCCGACCCGCACACGCTCGTCCTGGATGAGGCGACGTCCCTGCTCGACCCGCGCGCGGCCCGCCGCCTGGAACGCTCGCTCGCCGCCGTCCTGGACGGCCGGACCGTCGTCGCCATCGCCCACCGCCTCCACACCGCCCACGACGCCGACCGCGTGGCCGTGGTGGAGAACGGCCGCATCACCGAACTGGGCACCCACGAGGAACTCCTGGAGGCCCGGGGCTCCTACGCAGCCCTCTGGGCCTCCTGGAGGAGCTGAGTCCTTCGGCTCCTACTGGCTCGTGAGCGCCTCTTTCAGGAAGTGGACCTGGATGTGGAGGAGGTTCTCGGCGACCACTTCCTGCGGGGTCATGTGGGTGACCCCCGACAGGGGGAGGACGGTGTGCGGGCGGCCGGCGGCCAGGAGGGCCGAGGACAGGCGCAGGGTGTGCGCGGCCACCACGTTGTCGTCCGCCAGACCGTGGATGATCATCAGTGGCCGCTTCAGGTCGGCGGCCCTGGCGAGCAGGGAGTTGTCGTCGTAGTTCTCCGGCTCCTCGTCGGGGTGGCCCAGGTACCGCTCGGTGTAGTGGGTGTCGTACAGGCGCCAGTCGGTGACCGGGGCGCCGGCGACGCCCGCGTGGAAGACGTCCGGGCGGTGCATGACGGCGAGGGCCGCGAGCCAGCCGCCGAAGGACCAGCCACGGATGCCGACGCGGTCGAGGTCGAGGGCGGCGGGGTGCTTGCGGGCCGCCTCGATCAGCGCGCTGATCTGGTCGTCCAGGACGGGGCCGACGAAGTCGCCGCGCACGGCGCGCTCCCAGGCCGGGCCGCGCCCGGGGGTGCCGCGCCCGTCCGCGATCACGACGGCGAAGCCCTGGTCGGCGAGCCACTGCGCCTCGCAGTACGAGCGCTGGACGGCGAGGACGCGCTGCGCGTGCGGCCCGCCGTAGGGGTCCATCAGGACGGGCAGGCGGCCGTCCCCGCGCTCCCAGCCGGTGGGCAGCACGACGGCGGTGCGCAGCTCGCGGTCGCCGGCGCGCAGCAGCTCCACCCGCGGCGTGATCACCGGGGTCTCGGCGAACGAGGCGACGGGGTGGACCGCGTTCGCCGTGCGCACCTCGGCCTGGGAGCCGAGGCGGTCCAGCCGCGCGCCCGAGACCACCGTGACGCCCCCGGACCGGGCGCCGCCGAAGACGCCCCGCCCCTCGCTGAGGCGGGTCACCTCGCCGTTCTCGTAGGAGTAGAGGTGGACCTCGGTGGGCTCCTCCCAGGCGGTGAAGAGGACCGACTCGCCGTCCACGCCGAGCACGGAGCGCAGCTGGAGGCCGGCGGGCGTGACCGGCTCGCCCGCGACCGTGAGGCGGCGGGTGTCGGTCGCGGCGTCCTCGGTGGCCCAGACGAGGTCGCCGCCGTGCGTGCGGACGGGCAGGCCGGGGATGACCTCCGTCCAGACGGGGTCGTGCTCGGTGTGCAGGAGCGCGGTCTCGCCGTTGGTCGGGTCGACCCGCAGCACCCGCTGGGAGCGCTGGTCGCGGGGCTGCACGACGATCAGGAGGCCGTGCCGGTCCCAGACGGCGGTCACGAGGTAGGGGAACATGCCGCGGTCCCAGGCCACCGCCGTGCGCCCGCCGTCCACCTTCAGCAGCACCAGGGACACCAGGGCGTTCGGGGTGCCGGCCGCCGGGTAGGCGATCTCGGACGGCTGCCGGTCCGGGTTGGCCGGGTCGGCGATGTGCCAGCGCTGCACGGGCGTCTCGTCCACCCGCGCGACCAGCAGGGTCCCGCCGTCGGGCGACCACCAGTGGCCGCGCATCCGGCCCATCTCCTCCGCGGCGACGAACTCGGCGAGGCCGTAGGAGACCTGGTCGGACTCGGGCTCGACGAGCGCGCGGTCGTCCGCGCCGCCCATCTCCACGACCCGCAGCGTGCGGCCGGACACGTAGGCGACGCGGCGGCCCGCGGGGTCGGGGCGCGGGTCGAAGACTGGCGGCCGGGCGGGCAGCTCCCGCACGAGGGCGGTGTCGAGGTCGACGGCGTACAGGCGCCCGCCCAGGGTGAACACGGCCTGCCCCATGGCGCGGTCGGTCGCGTACCCGACGATGCCGCCCGCCTGCTCGCGGGCGCGCTCGCGCCGGGCCCGCTCCTCGGCGGGCAGGTCCTCCTCGCCGGGGACGTCCAGCGCGGCCGGGTCGGCGACGCACTCCTCCTCGCCGGTGGCGGTGTCCAGCGTCCACAGGCAGGTCACCGGATCGTCGCCCGCGCGGGTGCGCAGGAAGGCGACGCGCGACCCGTCCGGCGCGATCTGGAAGGCGCGCGGGACGCCGAGGCTGAACCGTCGCGTGCGGGCGCTCTGCCGCGGATAGCTGATGCTCATGGCAGCCGAGTCTGCCAGGACGGTCCGGAACTGCGGCGCACGGTGGCCTCCTGCCCTCTATGATCACGGGTCGTCGCGTGGTGGACGGGAATGTCCCGTGCCCGTGTCCGCGCTCGCGTAAGCTCAAAGCTTCCCCAAGCACTTCTGTCGTCGCGGGCTGAGGAGTATGTCAATGCCTGAGCTGCAGCCGGGTGACCCCCGGCGGCTCGGTTCCTACGAGATCGTCGACCGGCTCGGCGAGGGCGGCCAGGGCGTCGTCTACGGCGGCGTCGACGCCTCCGGGAACCGTGCCGCGATCAAGCTCCTGCGCGCCGACCTGGCCGGCGACACGATGGCCCGCAACCGGTTCGTCCGGGAGGCGCAGGCGGCCAAGCAGGTCGCGCGGTTCTGCACCGCGCAGGTCCTGGAGGCCGACGTCGCGGGCGACCAGCCCTACATCGCCAGCGAGTACGTGCCGGGGCCGTCGCTGTACAAGCAGGTCACCGAGACCGGCCCGATCAGCGGCGCGCCGCTGGACCGGCTCGCGATCGGCACCGCGACCGCGCTCGTCGCGATCCACCAGGCTGGCATCGTGCACCGCGACTTCAAGCCGCACAACGTGATCATGGCCCCGGACGGCCCCCGGGTGATCGACTTCGGTATCGCGCGGGCCCTGGACACCGGGCAGACCAACGCGACCAAGGCGATCGGCACCCCGTCCTACATGGCGCCCGAGCAGGTGGCGGGCGCCACCCTCACCGAGGCCGTGGACGTGTGGGCCTGGGCCACCACGATGGTGTTCGCCGCGACCGGGCGCCCGCCGTTCGGCGACGACACCGTCGTCGCGGTGATCAACCGGGTGATGAACGAGCCGCCGTCGCTGGACGGCGTGCCCGCCGACCTGCACCGGCTGATCGCGGCCTGCCTGGTCAAGGAGCCGGAGCGGCGGCCGACCGCGCAGCAGATCATGATGGCGCTGATCGGCAGCGGCCCGGGCGGCGCCGGGCAGACCCGCATGGACGACCCGGCCCAGGCCACCACGATGCTGGCGGAGGGGTCGACGCTCGCCGCGGGCGGCCTCGCCGGCGCCGGGATGATGGCGGGCGCGACCCAGCCGGGCCGCGGAGCGGCCCCCGTCGCGCCCCGCGACTACACCGGGACCCTGCCCCCGGCCGGGCCCCCGACGGGCGGCGGCCGTCCCCGGTACGACGACTGGGAGCCCGAGCGCAAGTCCAAGGCGCCGATCTTCGGCGCCATCGCCGCGATCGCGGTGCTGGCGCTGGTCGTGGGCCTGTTCATGGCGGCCCGGAGCGGCAGCGACTCCAAGGAGACCCCGCCCACCCCGACGGTCACCGACTCCGGGCCGGTCTCGGAGGAGCCGACGACCGAGCAGCCCGAGGAGCCCACGCCGACCCGCACCCGGACGCGCCAGAACACGCCGCCGCCGCGGACGTCCGAGCCGACGCAGGAGCAGCCGACCACCGAGACCCCGACCGACCCGCCGACCACCGACACGCCGCCGAGCACGCCCACCAGTCCCGGAGGCGGCACGGGCGGGACCGGTGGGACCGGCGGCCCCGGCACCGGCGGGGGCGACGGCGGCACGGGAACGGGCGCCGGCGGCACCGGCACCGGCGGCGGCTGACGGGGGCCCGGGGAGGTCCTCCGGGATGCGCGGGGCAGGGCGGTCATCGCCGCGATGCCGGGCCCTGAGTAGGCTCGTGGACTATGAAGGAGCCGCGGATCCTGTTCGTCCACGCCCATCCGGACGACGAGTCCATCGGGACCGGGGCCAGCATGGCCAAATACGCCGCCGAGGGCGCCCACGTCTGCCTCGTCACCTGCACGCTGGGCGAGGAGGGCGAGGTCATCCCCGAGGATCTGCGCCACCTGGCCTCCGACAAGGAGGACGCCCTCGGCGAGTACCGGATCGGCGAGCTCGCCGCGGCCTGCGAGGCGCTCGGCGTCCGCGACCACCGCTTCCTCGGCGGTCCCGGTCGCTGGCGCGACTCCGGCATGATGGGCGCCCCCACGAACGACGACCCGCGCTGCTTCTGGCAGGCGGACGTCACGACCGCCGCACGCGACCTCGTGACCGTCATCCGGGAGGTCCGCCCGCAGGTGATCGTCACCTATGACGAGCGCGGCAACTACGGCCACCCCGACCACATCCAGGCGCACCGCGTCACGTGGCGGGCGTTCGAGCTGGCCGCCGACCCCTCCCACGAGGACGGCGCCGAGCCGTGGCGGGCGGCCAAGGTCTACGCCTACGCCGCGCCGCGCACCGTCCTCGCCCGCGCGATCGCGGTGATGCGCGAGGCCCGGCTGCCGTTCGCGCGCGTCGCGGGGCTGGAGGAGCTCGGTTCCGGCGTCCCGGACGGGGAGGTCACCACGGTCGTGGACGCCCGCGCCCACCTGCCCGCCAAGCTGGCCGCGCTGCGTGCCCACCACACCCAGGTCACGGTCGCGCCCGAGCAGGTCGGGCCGTTCTTCGCGCTGTCGAACAACCTGGGGCAGCAGGCGTTCGGCACCGAGTACTTCATCCTCCAGGCGGGCGAGCTCGGCCCGGTCGGCCCGGGCCGCCGCGAGCGCGACCTGTTCGCCGGTCTGGCGAGCGCGGGGGACTGACGGGCCCCGGTACGCTGGCGTCCGTGGACAAGGACGACCGGGCCCGGGTGCGGCTCGCCAAGGACGGCCGCCCGGCGGACGCCGGCGCGCACGACGCCGAGGCCGATGCCGCCGAGGTCGAGCCCGCCGGCGCGGGCGCGGCCGCGGAGGGCGGCGGGGCGTCCGCCGCTCCCGCGGACGGGGAGCGCCCCGGCGACGCGTTCGTGTCCGGCGCCGCCTACGCCGCGCTCGGCGTCCTCGGCGGCGTGTTCGGCGTCGTGGGCTCGTTCGCGCAGGACTGGTCCGTCGGCCCCGTCCCGCTCACGGCGCTCGTCCTGGTCGCGCTGGTCTTCGCGATGACGTGGGCGTCGGGGAAGGCGATGGGCGGGCGGCTCGGCGCGTTCGTCCCGGCGCTGGTGTGGGGCGTCGTGGTGTTCGTCCTGCAGATGCGCCGCCCCGAGGGCGATCTCGTCGTCTCGGCGACGCTGCCCGGGTACCTGTTCGTCATCGGCGGCATGGTCGCCGCCGTGGTCGGCATCATGCTGGTTCCGCCGGCCCGCCCGCCGGGCGAATGGATGCTCGGCAAGGCGGGCCGTTCCCGGGGGTAGCGGGTCCTCAGCTCGCCACGGGGGCGGGCTCGGAGTCCTTGTGGACGGGCGCGCCGGCCTTGTGGCCCTTGAGGGTGAGGCACGCGGCGGCGCTGAGCAGGACGACGCCGATGGGCAGCCACATCGTGGGCTTCATCGCGTGGACGAAACCGTGCGAGAACACCTGGCCGGCCAGCTCCTGGACGCGGTGCGCGACGCTCGGCGAGACGCCGGGCGGCAGCTGCTGCCGGGCCCCGCTCTGCCCCGCGCCGACCTCCAGGCCGCCCTTGGCGGCGTCCGCGAAGCTCTGCACGAAGCCGCCGCGCACGTCGGGCGGGAGGGCCGCCGACCGGGTCGCCGCCTCGTCGCGCAGCGACGACGCCAGCTGGTTCTGCAGGACGGCGCCGACCGCCGCGCTGCCGAGCACCGAGCCGACCTGCCGGATCGTGTTGTTGACGCCGGACGCGGCGCCCGCGAGGCGCGGCGGGACGTTCCGGGTCGCCTCGGTGGCCATCGGCGCGAACACGCCGCCGATGCCGAACCCGGACACCACGAGCGGGGCGATGAACGCGGTCCAGTCCGTCCCGACCTGCGCGATGATCACCATCCACGCCATGCCGACCGCGTACAGGGTCAGGCCGGCCATCAGGATGAACTTGCCGCCGATGCGGTCGGACATCCGGCCCGCGACCGGGGCGAGGAGCATCGACACCACCGACGACGGCGCCATGACGAGGCCCGCCTTGAGGGCGCTGAAGCCGAGCACCGACTGCAGGTAGATCGTCATCGGCAGGAACAGGCCGATCATGCCGACCGAGACGGCCGCGCCGACGAGGTTGAGGATCGTGAAGTTGCGGTCCTTGAACAGCGAGAACGGCACGAGCGGCTCGCGGTCCTGGCGTCCTCGCTGGTAGACCACGAAGATCACGAACAGCGCGAGACCGGCGGCGATCAGGCCCCAGATGCCCTCGTTCCACTCGTACTTCTGGCCCTCGGTCAGCGCGAACGTGAGGCAGAACAGCGCGGCGGACGCCAGCAGCACGCCCGCGACGTCGAACCGGTGCCGGACGGTGCGGGTGTGGCCGGGCAGGATCGGCACGGCCATGGCCAGCACGAGGATGCCGATCGGCAGGTTCACGAAGAAGATCCACCGCCAGTCGAGGCTGGTGACCAGCAGCCCGCCGACCGTGGGCCCGGCGATGGTGGACACGCCCGCCACCGCGCCCCAGACGCCGAGCGCGGCGCCGCGCCGCTCCGGGGGGAACACGCTGATGATGATGGACATGGTCTGCGGCATCAGGAGCGCGGCGCCGAGGCCCTGCACGGCGCGGGCCGCGATGAGCTGCGCCGGATCCTGGGAGATCCCGCACACCAGGCTGGACAGCGTGAACACCGCGACACCGGCGATGAACAGGTTCTTCTTGCCCCACAGGTCGCCGAGGCGGCCGGCGGTGATGAGCAGCACCGCCAGCACCAGGATGTAGGCGTTGCCGACCCACAGCACCTCGTCCAGCGAGGCGTCAAGCTTGTCGATCATGCTCGGGATCGCGATGTTCACGATCGTCAGGTCGAGCAGTGTCATGAAGAATCCGAGGGAGAGCGTCAGCAGGATCGCCCAGGGATTGCCGCTCCATCTCTTCATCAGGCCCCCATCTCGTCGTCGTTCCGTCGTGGTCGGGGCCGCGGGTGGCAGATCGCCCGCGGCTCGGTGTCGTCGAAGGTGAGCCGGCCGGACTCCAGGTCCGCGACGAGCCCCCGCACGAAGTCCAGCTCCGACCGCAGGCGCGCGATCAGCCATTCCTGGTCGATCAGCTTGTAGCGCTCGATGCCCTGCTTGCGGAGCGAGTCGTGCGCGGTCTGGTGCGCCGCGAGCGCCGCCTCCAGGGAGACGCTCCGGTTGCGCAGGAGCCGTGCGACCTCGCCTTCCGGCAGCAGGTTGATGAACGCCAGCGCGGTGCCGAACAGCGGGAACTCCTCGGCGGGCCGGACGAGCAGTTCGGCGAGCCGGAACTGCGCCGCGTCGCGTCCGGCGCTGGTCACCGCGTAGACGGTGCGTTCGGGCCGGCGGCCCTCCCGGCTCGTCTCCAGCGGCTCGATCAGCCCGCCCGCGGCGAGCCGCTCCACCGAGTGGTAGAGCGACCCGTGCGTGATCTTGACGGCCTGGTCGTAGGCGTGGTCGCGGATGCGCTGCTGCATCTCGTACGGGTGCATGGGTCCGTCGCACAGCATGCGCAGCACGGTCAGCGCCAGCGGCGTGAGGGGTCTGGACATGGCTGCGGCCCTTATGGTCGAACTCGATTAGTCCACATAGACTAATCCACTCGGACCGCTCCCGTCATCTTCCCAGAAAAACGGGCATATTCGGGCAGGTCAGCGCACGGAGTCCACGGTGTTGGCGGCGCCGTTGCGGGCGACGTAGTTGCCGACCCGGTCCTCCCGGACGGCGGTGAACAGCTCTCCGACCCCATCGTCCTCCAGTAGTACGACACTCTGCCCGTCGCGCTCGGCCGGCCGGTCGACCGGGGCCGTCAGGTACTCCATCAGCGAGGTCCGCAGCAGCCGGTGCGCCAGACCGCGCATCGTGCCGGAGGTGACCGAGTCGTCCACGGTCGCCGAGCGGGTCGCGGCCCGCACGAACCGGTCGATCTTGATGGGGTTGCGGGTGTCCAGCGCCTTGGCGGCGAGCGCGTGCAGGAACGCCTGCTGGCGCTTGATCCGGTCGAGGTCGCCGCCCGGCAGGTTCCAGCGCTGCCGGACGAAGTCGAGCGCCTCGACGCCGTCCAGATGGTGCCGTCCGGCCTGCCAGGTCCGGTCGTGCATGGGGTCGTGGGTCGTCTTGGTGACGGTGACGTCCACGCCGCCGAGGGCGTCGGTCATCTTCACGAACCCGCCGAAGTCGAGCGCGGCGTAGTGGTCGACGCGGACGCGGGTGAGCTGCTCCACCGTCCGGATCAGCAGCGACGGCCCGCCGTAGGCGAACGCCGCGTTGATCTTGGTGAAGCCGTGCCCGGGGACGGGGACCCAGGCGTCCCGGGGGAGGGCGATCACCGACACCCGGTCGCCGTGCCCGGACAGGTGCACGAGCATGATCGTGTCGGCGCGGGCGCCCATCGAGGGCATGTCGGCGCGCCGGTCGGACCCGATCAGCAGCCAGTTCTCGCCGCGCCCGCTGGAGGCCGGGCGCCCGCCGGCGGTCGGCAGCGCGCCCGAGACCCGCCTGACCTCGCCGTCGTAGAAGCGTTGCAGGAGGTACAGGCCGCCCGCGAGCAGCAGCACGAGGCCCGTCGCCAGCCCCGCGCACCCGATGATCACCCGGCGCCGACTCCTGTTCCGCAGCATCCCCTCACCCTCGCGGCGGGGCGCGGGGGAGGCGGCCGCGCCGGGCGGGCGCTGGCCGACCCTTGGCGGAGACCGGGGTTTGCGATGACGGAAACGGGGGCCGGGAACGGGTGGAATGGAACGCCGCCGGGCGCCGTTGACCGGCGGCGTTCCAGGTCCTTCGCCCGGGCCGGAGCGTCAGCCCTTGAGGGCGATCTCCAGCTGGTCGAGCGCCCAGTCGAGCTCGTCGCGCTCGATGACCAGCGGCGGGGCGAGGCGCAGCGTGGTCTCGTGGGTCTCCTTGGCGAGCACGCCGAGGTCCATCAGCCGCTCGCTGACCGGACGGGCCCTGCCGTGCAGCTCCACGCCCGCCCACAGGCCGCGCCCGCGCACCTCGCGGACGAGGTCGCCGGGCAGCCGCCCGAGCCGGTCGTGCATGTGCGCGCCGAGCGTCCGGGAGCGCTCCTGGTACTCGCCGGTCTTCAGGATCGCGATGACCTCGCGCCCGATGGCGCAGGCCAGCGGGTTGCCGCCGAACGTCGAGCCGTGCTGGCCCGGCTTGAACACGCCGAGGACGTCCCGGTCGGCGACGACCGCGGACACCGGCATGATGCCGCCGCCGAGGGCCTTGCCGAGGATGTAGACGTCGGGCACGACGCCCTCGTGCTCGACCGCGAACGTGGCGCCGGTGCGGCCGAGACCCGACTGGATCTCGTCGGCGATCATCAGCGCGCGGCCCGCCGTGCACAGCTCGCGCACGGCGCGCAGGAACCCGCTCGGCGGGACGTTCACGCCCGCCTCGCCCTGGATCGGCTCGACCAGCACGCCGACCGTGTTGTCGTCCATCGCGGCCCGGAGCGCCTCGACGTCCCCGTACGGGACGGTCCGGAAGCCCGGCGTGTAGGGGCCGTAGGAGTCGTGGGCGTCGGGGTCGGTGGAGAAGCTGATGATGGTGGTCGTGCGGCCGTGGAAGTTGCCCTCGAACGCGATGATGTTCGCCTCGCCGGCGGGCACGCCCTTGACCTCGTAGCCCCACTTGCGGGCGGTCTTCAGGGCGGTCTCGACGGCCTCGGCGCCGCTGTTCATCGGCAGCACCATGTCCTTGCCGCACAGCTCGGCGAGCTCGGTGACGAACGGGCCGAACTGGTCGTGGTCGAAGGCGCGGCTCACCAGCGTGACGCGGTCGAGCTGCCGCCGCGCGGCCTCGGTCAGCCGCGGGTTGCGGTGCCCGAAGTTGACCGCGGAGTAGGCGGCCAGCATGTCCAGGTAGCGGCGGCCCTCCGCGTCGGTCAGCCAGACGCCGTCGGCCTCGGAGACCACGATGGGGAGGGGGTGGTAGTTGTGCGCGCTGTGGTCCTCGGACATCGCTCGCAGCTGGTCGGTCGGCGTCACGACGCTCCTTCGCGGCTCGGCCCGGCCGGTCGTGCCGGGGCATGGCGGGGACACCGGGCGCGGGACCCGGTGCCGAGGGGGAGGGGGTCCGGCGGATCAGGTGGCCGCCGGTCCGTACCCAGCGTATGTTCGGAATTGACTGCCGACCAATGACGAAAGCCGACTCGGGGGGTGTTATTTGTTGCGTCTTGACGAGCTCGACCGGCGGATCGTTGCGCGGTTGCTGGAGGACGGGCGCGCCTCGTACGCGCAGATCGGCGACAAGGTGGGCCTGTCGGCCCCCGCGGTGAAGCGGCGCGTGGACCGGCTCCGCGCGGACGGCGTGATCAACGGCTTCGCGGCCGTGGTCGACCCGGCCGCGCTCGGCTGGACGACCGAGGCGTTCATCGAGATCTTCTGCACCGGGGCGACGTCCCCCGAGGAGATCTACTCCAGCGTCCGCGGCCACCCCGAGGTCGTCGCGGCGTACACGATCAGCGGGGACGCCAGCGCGCTCGTGCACGTGCGGGCGCGCGACATCCAGCATCTGGAGCAGGCCCTCGAACGGCTGCGCCGCGAGGACAACATCACCGCGACCAAGACGGCGATCGTGCTGTCGCGGCTCATCGGCCGCCCGACCGACGCGCCCTCCGGCTGAGGCATTACCGACCAGTAGTCTGCCGTCATGGACTTCGCGACCGCTGACCTCATCGACGACTTCGGGGACGAGCTGCGCAGCTGCGAGACGCAGTTCCGGCAGTACGGCGCGCGGACGGCCTTCGCCGGCCCGGTCGCCACCGTGCGCTGCCATCGCGACAACGGCCTGGTGAAGCGGCTGCTGGGCACCCCGGGGGAGGGCCGGGTGCTGGTCGTGGACGGCGCCGGGTCGCTGGCGTCCGCGCTGATGGGCGACATGATCGCCGCCTCGGCGGTGGCGGGCGGCTGGGCCGGGGTCGTGATCAACGGCGCGGTCCGGGACGTGGCGGCGCTGCGCGGGCTGGACCTCGGCGTGAAGGCGCTCGGCTCCAACCCGCGCAAGAGCGCCAAGGACGGCGCGGGCGAGACCGGCGTCCCGGTGGCGTTCGGCGGCGTGGAGTTCCGGCCGGGCGACTGGCTCTACAGCGACGAGGACGGCATCGTCGTCGCGGAGCGCGAACTCCCGCTCTGACCTGGGCGCATGGCGCGAAATGCCAGGGTGGTCGGCGCAAGATCGTATATGTCGGCCGTAGCCGGGCGGAACCGCGCGTCCTTACCGTCTCCCCGCAACCCAGCCGAGGTAGGGGAGACATGCGCGCCAAGAAGATTCTGCTGGTGCCCGCGGCGGTGATGGGGCTGGTCGTGGGACTCGCGGCCGTCCCGGCCGCCGCGCAGCCGGGGCCCCGGGTGCCGAAACCGACCGCCAACCCGTGGCAGATGCGGCACTGGCCGCAGACGCAGCCGTGGCAGCGGGCGCAGCCGTCCGCCCGCGCGTTCGCGGCGGGCGCCCCGCGCCCGATCGACCCCCAGAACTACGAGCTTCCCGACACGATGACCTGGGACGACTACACCGCGATCCCGGGCGCCTCGTGGGCGGACCCGGCCCGCAAGGGGTCGGTGAAGAACTTCAACGTCGCGATCGTCCTCGCCGACTACCCGAACCAGCCGTTCGAGGTCACGCAGCCGGTGAACTCGTCGGTCTTCGGCAACCCGGTCAAGGTCGGCGACGTCCCGCGCGCGCAGGTGGCGAAGTTCTACCAGGAGTTCCTCAACAAGCCGCAGGACCTGAACCACGGCCACACCCTCCACGAGTACTGGATGGAGGACTCCGGCGGCCGGTTCGGGGTCGACCTGACCGGGTTCGGCGCCTACCAGATGCCCGCCAAGGACCACGAGTACGGCGTGGACGGCATGCAGGGCGGGACGGGATGCCCGACCGGCGACACCTGCGGCCGTGACCTGCGCAAGGACGCGCGGGCCGCGTGGGTCGCCGACATCGGCGAGGAGGCGGCGAACAAGTTCGACTTCGTCTTCTTCCTGAGCGCCGGGCAGGACGAGTCGTCCACCTGGCAGGAGTTCGGCGAGATGAAGTTCGGCACGAAGGAGCGGGTGCCGAACGAGTGGGGGCCGGGCGACCCGGCCCTGACGAACTGGGTGAAGACCCGGTACGTCCCCTGGACGTCCTGGCAGGCCGGCTCGACGATCTGGCCGAACGCCATCCCGGGCGTCTCCTCGACGCAGGCCGAGA
>NZ_JBEUPA010000052.1:0-45009 GCF_040492065.1 Actinomadura sp. NPDC000929
TCGGCGTCGCGGCGCAGGTGGTCGAAGCCCTTGTTGATGGCGTCCTGGTGGGAGCCGGAGAACGCGGGCAGCACCGTTGCGGCGCCACTGGACGCCCGCGACTTCGACCTGCGGCGCGGCACGGACCGGAGCGCTTCGGTCAGGGCGCTGGGCGGCGTGCTCGGCAGGACCGGCGTCGCCGCGCTGCTCCGCTCGCCCGGCCACGCCAGGCTCGGCGGCGGCTGCGGACGGGCGGCCGGGGTCCCCGGAGGCTCGCTCGTCTACTGCTTCGACCAGGCGGACAGCACCACGCAGGACTGGGTCCCGCAGGGCGTCACGTCCGTCTCGGACGCCGCGGCGGGCGAGCGATGGGCGGGCGGCGTCCGGCCGATCCTCGTGTCCTGGCACAACGGCGGCCGGGTCAGGATCACGTTCGTCGACCCCGACCGGCGCGTCTACCGGCACGTCCTGCTCGTCGCGCCGGTGATGCGGGGCGGGCGGCCCACCTACACCGACGTCGGCGTCCACGCGGGCGGCATCGCCTGGTACGGCGACAAGCTCTACGTCGCCGACACCCGGCACGGGCTGCGCGAGTTCGACATGCGGCAGATCTTCGACCTGGCCGCGAGCGGGGCGGGCTCGACCCGCCGCCCCGACCGGATCGGGCTGCACGGCGGCACGTACTACGCCCACGGTTTCCGGTACGTGATGGCGCAGACGAGCAGCCGGCACTTCGCCCGCGGCCGGACCGGCGGCGAGTGCAGGGGCCGCGGCCCGCTGCGCATGTCGTGGACGGCGATCGACCGCACCACGTGGCCGCACGTCCTCATCGCGGGCGAGTACTGCCGCCCGGACCAGCCGCGGGGACGGGTGGTCTCCTGGCCGCTGGAGTCCTTGGCCGGACGCGGGACCGCGAGCGCCGACGGCGGCGCGCGGCTCCCGGTGGACCGGGTCCAGGGCGCGGTCAGGACGCGCGGGCAGTGGTGGTTCACCCAGAGCCGCAGCGGCGAGCGCGGCCGGCTCTTCTCGACCCGCTACACCGGCCGCGGCTGGGCACCGGTGAGCCGCCGCACCGTTTCCTACGGACCGGAGGACCTGTCCTGCCACCGGGGCCGCCACCGCGTCTTCACGCTCGCGGAGCACCCGGGCCGGCGCGCCCTGTGGGCGTTCCGCGCGGCCTCCTGCCGGTGACCTCCGGCGCCTCACGCGCTGATCGCCGACCTGGCAGGCTCGGCCTCTCCCGCGGAGCGCCGCCGGGGACCGCCGCGCACCAGGGACCCGATCGCCACGGCGCCGATCGCCGCGACGCCCAGCGCCGCTCCGATCCAGGCCGTGGACGGGTAGCCCTTCCCCGCGTCGATCGCGAGCCCGCCGAGCCACGGCCCCACCGTGATGCCGATGTTGAACGCGACGACGTTCCCGGCGGCGACGAGCGTCGACGCGCCGTCCACCAGGCCGAACGCCCGCGAGTTGAGGGCCGGGTTCGTCCCGAATCCGACGAACCCGAGGAAGAACACGAGGACCACCACGGGCAGGGGCGACCTCGCCGCCAGGGCGAGCAGCGCGGACACGACCGTGAGCCCCGCGAAGCCCGCGTACAGCGTCGGGACGCCCCACCGGTCGGCCGTCCGCCCGCCGAGCGTGATCCCGAGGAGGGCGCCGACGCCGTACAGCGCCAGCACGCCGGGGACCCACGCCTCCGCGATGCCCGTCGTCTCCGTCAGGAAGGCGCCCAGGTAGCCGAACACGGCGAGGAGCCCGCTCGTGGCCAGCGCCGTCGTCCCGTACAGCAGCCACAGGCCGGGGACGGCCATCGCGCGCACCTCGTCCCGCACCCGGGGCGGCGCGGCGTCCGCGCGCGCGGCGGGGATCGTCGCGGCCACCAGCGCCATCGCGGCGGCCGACATGGCCGCGACCGCCCAGAACGCCGCCCGCCAGCCGAGATGCTGCCCGACCACCGTCCCGGCGGGCAGCCCGACGATCGCCGCGACCGTGAGGCCGCCCGCGACGACGCCCATCGCCTTCCCGCGCGCGTCGCGCGGCACGAGGCTCACGGCGGTCGCCGCCGCCACCGCCCAGAACCCCGCGTAGACGAACGCCCCGACGATCCGCATCGCGAACAGCGTCCAGTATCCGGGCGTGAGCGCCCCGACCACGTGCGTCAGCGCGAACACCGCGAGGAACGCCAGCATCGCCCGCCGGTGCGGCCAGCGCAGCGTCAGGACGGCGAGCGGCGGCGCCCCGGCCAGCATCCCGATCGCGAACGCCGAGATCAGCCACCCGGCGGCGGGCACGGACACGCCGAGGTCGTGCGCCATGCCGGGCAGCAGCCCCGCCAGCATCAGCTCCGACGTGCCCTGCGCGAAGATCGCCAGTCCCAGCGCGTAGACGGCCAGTGGCATCGGTCCTCCTGTATTGGATAGATCAGTACAAAACTCGGGCGTGAAAAAGGGCGGCGCGCCGGCCGCCCGGATCAGAGGGAGAGCATCGCCGTGTCCGCGATGGCCTGAAGGGTGTCGGGGCCGGCGCCGCCGCGCGCGGCCACCTGGATGCCGCTGATCGTGGAGATCATGAAATGCGCCAGCGCGCCCGCGTCCTTGGCGGCGTCGATCTCGCCGTCGCGCATCCCGTCCTCGATCGCCGCCCTGAGCGTGGCGAACCGCCGCCGCCGGTCCCGTTCGAGCCGCTCGGCGATGTCGGGGTCGTGCGGCCCGAGCTCCACCGTGGCGTTCACGACCAGGCATCCGGACGGGTCGTCCTCGTCCGGTTCGGCGGCCCAGTCCATGACCGCCCGGAGGCGCTCGCGCACCGTGCCCTCACCGCCCTGCAAGTGGTCGATGAGCCGCCCGGTCCGCACCTCCATGTAGTGCGTCAGCGCCTTGACGAACAGATCGCGCTTGCTGGCGAACGTGTTGTAGATGCTGCTGCGCCCGAGACCCGTCGCCGCGCACAACCCCTGCGTCGACGTCGCCTCGTAGCCGTCCGCCCAGAAGGCCCGCATGGCCGCCTCGACGGCAAGACCCTCGTCGAACTTCCTCGGCCGCGCCATGCAGTCACCGTAACACGTTATGGACAGCTCGATCCAATATCATCCGGCCGGATCGCCGAGCCGCACGAGCCGCTGCCGCCCGGGATGCGCCAGAAGCGCGTCGCCAGGCTCCAGGGGTCCCTGGAGTGAGGAGGGAACATCCCAGAGCCTCGCCTCATGCCCGCCCACATACCTGGTCAGCAGAGCCGGTGCGCCGAGGTCACGGAGCAGGGTGACCACGGGATCGAGCGACTCGCCGAACGTGATCTGATGCCGTGCGAGGACGAGGTGGACGCCGTGCTCGCGCATCGTTCGCAGGTCGGGGATGGCCGTGGCGAGCGGGTCGTCTCCCAGCAGGCGCGGACGGTGCGACACGACCAGGAAGATCGAGGGCCCCCTGCGCCTGAGCAGGCGGGCGCTGGTGCTCCACCTGGCCTCGGTCAGCATCCTGCCGAATTCCTCCGGCGACGACGTGTGCCGCACGCCCGCCCGCCCCCACGCTTCTGCGCGTGCGAGGTCGTGCGGGCTCATGTGCATGTCCAGGAAGTAGACGAGCCGGTCCCGCTCGGTACCACTCGACGCCAACCTGTCAACGATCTTGCGCACCAGGGTCGCCTTCCCGGAACCGGAGGGGCCGCTGATGAGCAGATGCCGATCGACGTCGAAGTCCAGAAGCACGGCCTCGCCCGTCTCCGGATCACTCCCGAGCCGCACGCTCCGGTTCCGCGAGACCGGGGCGCGCGGGGGCGCGGTCTCCGCGTCGAAGGCGTGGACCCACCTGAACCGTTCGGCGAATTCTGGAATGGTCTGAAGCAACTGCTCGAATCGCTCCGGCTCCCCGCAGAGGATGACCAGGGAGCCGTCGCGCTCGTACCGCATCAGTGAGAGCAGGCTCCGGATAGTGTCCGGATTAAGGTAGCCGGTCTCGGGACCCTGCTCCGGTGCGTCCCCGACGAGGAACAGGGTGCTCCGCACCGATCGCAAGGAAGCAGTGATGTGGGCGGCCGGGTCGGACCCAGAGTCGGGCTGGGTGTAGGAGACTGTGAGAACGTTGGCCTCTCCGCTCGGCAGCATGCCGAGGTCGATCAACATCTCTCCGAAGAGGCTCGCTGTCACCTCCATCTCCGGCCTCAACGGCGCAGAGAACATCAGGTGCCGGATCGGGCGGGAAGCGCCGGAACGTACAGACTCGGCGACGGCCTGGAGCATTTCCCGCAATGCCGCCTCGACAGTGGAGAAGTCGACGGATTCGCCTTCAACTATCCGCGGGTTGTTCCCGATCTTCTCTCGCAGGTTGGTGAGCAGGCGGTCGATGTCTTCCGGGAGGGGGCCCTCCGGCGTGGTGCTCGCCGATGAGCCCTGTGAGGGTGTGCGTGTGCGGCGGGCGAAGTCGTCGACGGCGTCGCGGGGAGGCTCCGGTGCCACGGTGAACTGCTGGGGGGAGCCGCCTCCGGCGAGGAGGTAGGCCGTTCGCTCGCCGTCCGGGAACTGGAGGCTCGCCTGCCCGAGGACGTGCCGCAGCTGGTCGGGGGGCAGGCGGCCCGCCGCTATGCGCCAGCCGAGGAGCGGCAGGAAGCGGCCCCAGATGGTGGTGTTCTCGACGGTGGACGCGGTGAGCAGGAGTTGGACGTCGAGCGCTCTGCCTCGCTGTGCCAGGGAGAGGAGCGTCTCGCCCACCTCGGGTCTGCTGATCGGGAAGGTGAGGGAGAGATCGGCGACCACGAGGAGGCGCGGCCGCGTCTGGGGCGGCGGCGTGGACGGGGACCCGGGAGGCAGGGTGGCGGGCTGTTCGCCCGGCTGGTAATCCTCGAAGAAGTTCCACCAGACCCGGTCGACCGAATTGGGGTCCTGGCGGAACTGCTCGTACAGCTCGTCGACCGTCCATTGGCCGGTGCCGGGATCCGAGACATGCGGCGTGTCCTGCGGCGGGCTCGCGGACCGTGCTTCGAGCTCGCCGGAAAGGAACTCGAAGAACCGCCGGAGTCGCTCCGGCGAGCCGAGCAGCTCTTCCTCGGAGTAGCGGACGTGCGGAAGGTCGATGGGCTCCCCGAGAGGATGCTCGCCCATCCCCGCGAACGCGAATCGCAGGTCGGCCGGTGAGTGTCCTGCGGCGAGGGCCAGGGTGATGGCGCGGACGACCTTCTGGCGGGCCTCGGGACCGCCCACGATCAGGCCGTGCGGAATGCCCGACGAGGAATCGAGCGGATAGAGGTTGAGGAGATGGCCGCCCGGCCGGTAACCGATCGCCGGGCTGCGCGGCATCTCGGCGGGCAGGGCCCATGTCTCGTGCAGCATCCCGCTCGGCCCGCCGCCGTTCAACCGCAGCACGTCGAACTCGGGCTCGACTGTGAGCTCTACGGAGCTCACCCGCGCCACGGGCTCGGAACTCGGGGGATTCTCGGGCCAAGGGAGCCGACGCGCCTGCGGGCCGCGCCGCCTCATCAGGGCGTTGATCGCGTCGGCGGTGTCGAGTGAGATGCGTGCGGGCTCGAAGGCGGGGCGGGCCTCCTGCGCGAAGATGTGGACGGACGCGAGGTGATCGCCCATGCGGCTGGGGAAACCCACGTTCCAGCCGGCGTAGCCGGAGAGTTCCGGCGGGGTGAGGGACTCGTTCGACGAGCAGAAGACGAACTTGATCCCCTGGCTCGGTCCCGCCTCGCAGAGCGCTGCGAGCGGTTCGACAAGTTCGGGCCGCGCTTCGATCAGGGGCCCGGTTTCGTCGATGATCACGACCAGGGCGGGCAGGGGGCCGAGCGGCCGGCCGGCGGCGATGGCCGCCTGGTACTCGTCCCAGGTAGTGACCCCGGCGGCCTGGAGCATGGCTTCGCGCCGCCGCCGCTCGGTCTCCAGGACTTCTGGGAGCCCGCCCAACAGCGGCGCGTCCGCCGACCCGACGTTGAGGCTCGTCGCGATGTGGGGGAGGTTCAGGTTGACGAAGGACAAGCCCCGGCTGTGGTCGACGAACGCGAAGTTGAGGATGTTCGGGGAGTGGTTGAGCGCCAGGCCCATGACGAGGGTCCGCAGCAGCGCGTCCCGGAAGGCCCGGGGGCCGGTGATCAGGCCGTGCGGCAGGTCGGGGTTGCCGTGCAGGACGTCCACCGACACGAGATCGTCGCCGTCCACACCGATCACCGTGGGGCGCGGGCCGCGGTCCCAGCCTTCGCCGATCAGTTCTTCGACCGGAGTGTCGAGAAGCTCCAGCAGGTCCGGGGCCGGGGGAGTCGGAGTGGGAGTCGAAACGAGGTGGGAGCGGGTCCGGGGGGTGAGGAGGGCGAAGTGGTCGGTGTCGGCGGTGAGGACGACCGGGCCGCCGTCGGCGGGGAGGAGGGCGCGGAACGTCTCGGCGGACGTTCCGGCGCGGCGTTCGATCTCGGCGGAGACGGCCTCCAGGACGTGCCGGGTGTGCAGGGCCTCGGGGCGCGGGAGGGTGTCGAGGAGGGCCTCGCGGGCGCCGGGGACGAACGTGTAGCGCACGCCGTCGGCCGGGCGGAGCAGGCCGCTCAGCAGCACCTCGGCGAGCTGTCCGGGGCCCGAGCCGCCGAGGATCCGGTGCTGGATCAGGCGCATCACCGGCAGCGACGGGACGGAGACGGCGACGTGGGCGGCGAGTTCGGCGGCGCCCGGGGACGCGGTGGCGAGGAAGCGGCGGACGCGCTCGGCGATCGGCAGTTCCCGCTCGCGCCGCACGGGCGCCGCCCCGGACGGGCGGGCCGGCAGCGTCGCGACGGCGGCGGGCTGCGGCTCGGACCCGGAGACCAGCCGGGCCCACGCGCCGAACCAGCGCGGCGCGATCTCCAGGACGGGGACGGGCACGCCGGGCGCGGCGGCGCCGTCGTAGGGGGCGAAGCGCAGGTCGGTGTTCGGGGCGCCGGGGCGGGGGAGGACGGCGAGACCGGGGGAGGCGGGGGCGGCGGTGCGGCGCCAGAGGCGTTCGGCGAGCGGCTGGACGATCGCGGTCGGCCCTGCCTGCGCCCAGCGGCGCACGGCCTGCCCGGCGCGCCCGTTCCACCAGTGGGGGCCCGAGCAGTCGCTCAGCACGAGGACGGCCCGCCGCCCGGAGGCGTCCAGGAGCGTCCCCGGGTCCTGCGGCGGCGCCTCGGGCGTGGAGGCGACGCGGCCGTTCCCGTCGAGGTAGCCGAGGTGGACGTCCTGGAAGGCGCCCTGGCGGAGCAGCGTCTCGGCCAGCTCGCGGGCGAGGGGGCGCCACAGCCGCATGGTGGGGCCGGTGTCGACGACCAGGCTGAGGCCGAGCCACCGCTCGGGCGACGGGACGAGGACGGGCGTCCACAGGCGGGTGTCGGCGATGCGCGCGGCGGTGGCGTCCTCGTCCAGCTCGACGCGGTGCCGGGACGGGACGCGCCGCTTCAACGGGCGCAGCGCACGCTGGACGCCGAGTGGGTCGGCCAGCATCGGCGCGGTCGGGACGAGCACCTCGGACGCGCGGCCCACCGGCTCCGCGTCGGCGCCGGGGCGGGGGCGCAGCTCGGTCAGCGGTTCGGAGGGGCGCGGGGGCGCGGGCTCGGGCGGCCTGGGGCCGCCGGGGTCGTCCGCGCGCTCGTCGGGCACGGGCGGCGGAACCGGCGGGGCCGAGGGGGCCGGCTCCTCGGACGGGGAGATGTGGCAGGCGAGCCACAGCATCTCGCTGAGTTCGCGGGCGTCCGGCGGCGGCCCGACCGCCGACAGGACGTTCCGGAGCCGGTCAATCGTCATCGACGGGCCCGGTCAGGTAGGGCATGATGCGGTCGGCCAGGGCCTGGCGGTCCTCGGCGCCGGCGTGGCGGCACAGGTAGACGGCGTTGAGGAGCTGGTCGGTGGCGAGGGTGCCGGACGCGGAGCGCTCGAAGAAGCGGCGGACGAGGTCGTCGCTCTGGTCGGCGAGCGGCCCGAGGTGCTCGCGGACGATCGCGGACAGCTCGGCCTCGCCCGACGGCTGCCGCAGCTCCACGGTCACGCAGCGCCGCAGGAAGGCGGGCGGGAACTCGCGCTCGCCGTTGCTGGTCATCACGACCAGCGGGAACGCGCGGCAGCGGACCGTCCCGGCGGTGACGGTGACCCGCGCGCCCGGCCCGTCGGCGGTCATGACCTCGGCGACCGGGTCGGCCCGCCGGGTCAGCTCGGGCAGCTCGTACTCGCCCTTCTCGAAGATGGTGAGCAGGTCGTTGGGCAGGTCGATGTCGCTCTTGTCGATCTCGTCGACGAGCAGGACGCGCGGCCGCCGGTAGGGCAGCAGCGCCGTGCCGAGCGGGCCGAGGCGGATGTAGCGGCCGATGTCCTCCTCGCGCGCGGCGTCGTCCCGTCCGGTCGCGTCGTGCCGTCCGGCCGCGTACAGGCGGGTGAGCGGGTCGTACTGGTAGAGGCCGTCGCGGAGGGTGGTCCGGCTGGTGATGGGCCAGTGCAGGACGGGCCCGAGCCCCAGTTCGTGGGCGACGGCGTAGGCCAGCGTCGACTTCCCGGTGCCGGGAGGCCCCGTCACCAGCAGCGGGCGGCGCAGGTAGAGGGCGGCGTTGACCTGCTGCACGGCGTCGTCGGACGGACGGTACGTGGTCGCCTGGTGCTCGTTCCCGGATCCGCCGGAGGGGGGCTCCACGGTGGGGTCGCCGTCGAACGCGCGCCACGGCGGCGGAGGAGGCAGCCGGTCGATGCCGTCGTGCGTGCGTCGGCTCCCGGTGTAGAGCAGCCAGTCGGGCACCTATACCTCCATCGCGAGCGGGGGGTCGGGAAGCCGGGACGGATCGTCCCACAGCAGCGTCAGGTCGCGCCCGCAGTGCGGCGTGTCCTTGGGGGCGACGAGCGCGGCCTTGCGCAGCGCGAGCGCGAGCCGCGGAAGGTCGCCCGGATGCCGGTCGCCGACCGCCGCGGTGAGCTCGTCGAGGACGCGGTGCCCCCGGCAGTCGCCGTGCGAGGACGCGTCGCACGGGGTGCGCGTCCACATCATGACGGGGACGCCGTTGTTGAGCGCGGCCGTCAGCCAGCTCTTCACCGGCCGCGACCCGTACACCAGCACGCAGAAGTCGATGTTGGCCTCCAGCCAGTCCTGGAAGTCGCTGCCCCGGCGCGGCGCGTCGCACGCGATGGGACGGGGCTCGCTGCGGCCGCGCTCGATCAGCAGCCGCCAGCGGTGGTGGGCCTGGTCGCGGCGGATCGAGTCGGGCCGCAGCCGCTCCACGTCCCGCACCACGACCGGGTACTTGCGCATGGGGATCCTGTTGCGCGGGTCGACGTACCACTGCTCGAACGGCTTGCCGAGCCAGCCCTCCGGCACCGCGAACTCGATCATCCAGTCGCGGCCGAACAGCGCGGGCGCGAGCGCCGCCACGCCCGCCTCGACCACCGGCCGCACCCGCCGGTCCGGGACGCGCTCGGTCGGCCGCCCCGGACCCTCGGCCCCGTCGATCCAGGTGTGCACGGTCACGTCGAAGGCGTTGTCGAACGTGACCCGCTCCAGCCGGACGATCACCGACGCGGGTCCCGAGCGCGGGGCGGCGGGCGCGGCGCCGGGCAGGTGCCGCGCGGACCACGCGGTGAGCCGCAGCCGGGCGGACTCGGACAGGTGCGGCCCGAGCGCCGCGAGGTACCGGACGAGCCGGTCCTCCGCCCAGCCCTCGGCCACGTAGCGCACCGATCCCCACGCCGACCGGAAGCCGCCGAACGCCCGCCGGCCGGTGATCCGTTCGAGGTCGGCGGCGAGCGGGTCGGTGTAGCGGACACCGTCCAGGAGTTCCCGCAGCTCGCGGCGGGCGTCGGGGGTGAGCCACCGCAGCGGCAGCAGGTCGTCGAGTTCCTCCCAGTACGTTCGGATGTGCGCGATGGGCAGCATCCAGCCGAGGTCGGCCCGGTCGCCGTGCCGCAGCTCGGCGTTCGTCACCATGCCGATGACCTCGCCCGTCGCCGTGTCGTACACGGCGGAGCCGCTGTAGCCCTCCTCCAGCCAGTCGCCCTGGCCGGTCTTCAGCTCCCACCACTCGCGCCGCATCCCGCGGTGCGGGAACGTCGTCACCGACGCGTGCCGCTCGTTCTGGTCGGGACGGCGCGGGAACCCGCACACCCCGAACGTCCGTCCGAGCAGGCTCCCCTCGTGCGGGCCGTCGGGCGCGGCCAGCGTGGCGGGGGTCAGCGCGACCGGCTCGCGCAGTTCGAGGACGGCGACGTCGCCGGGGTCTCCCGCCCGCTCCCAGTCGCCGCGCCGCACGACCCTGGCGGGCAGGTCCTCCAGCAGCCCGGGGAACCCGACGCGCACCTCGTCCCGCCCGTGGACGGTGTGGGCGCAGGTCAGCAGCCGTGTCGCGGTGACGAGGAACGCCGCGCCGAGCCTGCCGCCGGACGGCGGGCCGACCCAGGCGCGCCACTGCCAGTCGTCCACGATGCGGCTACGCCTCCTCCGCGGCGCGCGGCTGCTGCCCCCACGTCATCTTGACCTTGAGGTGGCCCTCGACGGACGTCTTGGCGATGACGGCCCCGGCCGCCGCGTTGAGCTTGACGCCGAACTCCAGCTCGATCCCGTCGGGGTTCAGGGAGCCGCCGCGCAGCGACGCGAGCGCCGACTGCGCCGCCTCCCGGACGTTCTGGAACGCGTCCTCGAACTTGCCGACCGCGTCGTGGATCAGGTCGCCGGAGAGCGACACCGACTGGAACCCCGGCTCCCGGTCGTCGGTCTCCACGACGACGGTCCCGTTCTCGGTCTGCCAGCGCACGAGTTCGTTCACCCGGCAAATCTAACAAGATCATGCGGTGCGGGGTGCTTTGCTGGAAGTGCCGCACCGGCGGCGGCGCGGCCACAGGAGGACAGGATGATCACCGTCGAGCAGGTGCGGGCCTTCGCGGCGACGCTGCCCCGCACGTCCGAGCACCTGATCAGGGACCGGGTGAAGTTCCGCGTCGGCTCCATCGTCTACGTCGCCTTCTCGCGGGACGAGACCGTCATGGGGTTCGCGTTCCCCAAGGAGGAGCGGCTCGCCCTGGTCGAATCCGAGCCGGACAAGTTCCACCTCCCCGGTGAATCCGACATGCGTTTCAACTGGGTGCACGCCTGGACCGCGGCGCTGGACGAGGCCGAGATGGAGGAACTCGTCACCGACGCGTGGCGGATGGTCGTCCCGAAGAAGGTCGCCGCAGCGCGCCTCGGCCCTCAGAACGGATGACGCCCGTCCGACGGGCGCGGGGGTGATGCGAGCAGCGCCCCGGCGGCGCGGGCGATGCCGTCCGACGCGGCGGGGAGCAGCCGCGCCATCCGCCCGGTGGGCAGGCTGCCCGTGCGGCCGGTCACGCCGAGGCAGCCGACCAGCGCGCCGTCCGGGCCGCGCACCCCCGTGGCGACGCAGCTGAAACCGAGTTGGCACTGCTCGTGCTCCACCGCGATGGCAGTGTCGCGCACGGCGTTGACCTCGTCCAGGAAACGCGGCCAGGACGTCGTGCCCCGCGGTGTCTGCGGCGCTGGCGGCCTCCCGCGCAGGCCCTCCAGGAGGTCGGGCCGCTCCGCGAGCACCACCCGTCCGAGCGCGGACGCCTGCAGCGCCGCGCTCCTCGGGTCGTTCGACCACTCCCCGCGCCGCACGTCGGGGGCCCGGTTGGCGCCGTAGGCAATGGTCATGAACGTGATGGAGCCCTCGCTGATCTCGCAGACCCACACGATCTCCCCCGTGCGGGCGAACAGGTCCTGCACGTGCGGGGTGGCGGCGTGGAGCAGGCCCTCCTGCAGGGCCGCCCGCCTCCCGAGGTCCAGCAGGCGCGGCCCCAGCCGGTAGCGCCCGTCGGGGTCGCGCCGGAGCATCCGCCGGGCCACCAGGTCGGCGGCGATGCGCCGCACCGTGGGCTTGGGGACGCCGACCTCGCGGGTGAGGTCGGCCAGCGTCATCGGCCCGCCGCGGGCGGCGACCGCGTCGAGGACGGCGACGACGCGGCCGGTCACGGTGCGGTCGTCCATGCGTTCCATGGTCCTGCCCGGACGGACGAAAAGCCACCGGCGGGTCACTCAGTGACACGCTCCCGTGGCGTCCGGAACCGGTCTCGGCGACCGTGGCGAACGCGGCGCCGCGCCACGGGGGCCGTCGCCGCGCCGGAGTCCCGACCACACCCGGGGGGAGCCATCACATGACCCAGTACCACCGTCCGGGGGTCCACCGCCCCAACGTCCTGTTCTTACTGCTCGGCCTGCTCCTGATCGTCGTCGGCGCCGCGGCGATGGTGCTCGGGTTCCTCTACGGCGTCCAGTCGATCCTGGGCGCCGACCTCGGCCCCGATCTCGGCTCCGAGGGGCTGAGCGGCGCCGGGCCCGCGATGGAACCGCTGGTCAACGGCTTCACCGTCGTCATCGTCGGCACCACCGTGCTGACGATCGGCCGCTACCTGTGGCGCGGCGCCCGCCGCCGCGGCGCCCGGGACCGGATCGGCCGGCTTCTGATCATCCTGGGGCACCTCGTCGTCTGCGCGGCGCTGGTGGCCTTCACCCGCTTCCTGCTGTCCGCGCTGGACACCGGCGATCCCGGCGAGGGAGAGAAGATCGTCTTCCGGGGCCTGGTCGTGTGCGCGGCGGTGTGCGTCCCCGGACTGCTCCTGGCCCTCCCCGGCCTGCGGATGGCGAGGGAGCGCCCGCTGATGGAGGCCGAGGCCGAGGTGAACCGCCCCGGGCCGCCCCCGCCGCCCCCGCCGCCGCCCCCACGGCCCTTCATGCGCTGACCGGCGCGCGTTCTCAGTGCGGCGGCGGCAGCGGGTCGACGGCGTTGCCGGCGCCGCAGCCGCCCTCGCCCGCCATCCGCTGCATCCGGGGCGGCGTCCACACGTTCGTGCGGCCCGGCGCGACGCGGGCCAGGACGCAGTCGAAGACGTCCGACCCGTAGGGCTTCACGGTGAGGGCCACGCCGACGACGTCGCCCCTGGCGGCGAACTCGCGCCGGATGGCCGGGTCGAGCCGCAGCGACGCGACCGCCGCGCGGATCTTCGCCTCGTCCGCCCGGCCTCCCTTCGGCACACGGGGCAGCGCCTTGCCCAGCCGCTCGAACGGAATCTCCGGCGTCTTCGGCCACGGCGGGAAAGCGAGCGGCGCCCCGGACGGGCACGGCACCTGCCGCGTTCCGTAGTTCTGCCATTCGGTGGTGGTCGAGAACCGCAGCTCGAAGCACCGCCGCACGGTGACCGTCGAGGACGGGAACCAGCCGCCTTCCGGCGCCGTCCCCTCCGTCCGGAGGACGAGCCGCACCCCGTCCCCGGCGGTCGAGACGCCGGTCACCCGCATGACCTCCACGCCGTCGAGGTCCGCCGCCCGGTGCCCCATGTCCCGCGCGGGCCGCACCCGGGAGTCGTAGACCCGGTCCCCGGCCCGCTCTGCGGCCTTCCGCGCGTCCGCGGCGGCCACGTCCTCGGGGCTCCGGCCCAGCTGCCCGCAGCCGGCGGCGAGCAGGACGACCAGGGGGATCACGAATCGGCGCATGCCGCCAATGATCCCGGCGGCCGCCGCGCGGCGGTATCCGCTCTCGTACTCAACCCGTCTCAGGCGTCGGCGGGCTGCACCTCGGGCGTCGCCTCGACCGGCTCGGCCTCCGGCTCGGCCGTGACCGGGCGGCGGCGGCCCCACGCCAGCGCGGCGGCGAAACACGCGAACGGCAGGGCGGGCAGCATGTAGCGGTAGTCGAAGTCGACCGTGATCGGAGGAATGGCCAGGAGGGCGACGCCGGAAGTCCAGAACAGCGCCGTCCGGGCACGACCCCGCCGCCACACGATCCCGGCCGCGCCCGCGAGCAGCACCGCGCCGAGCACCGTCCCCGGAACGCTCACGTGCTTCTGGTAGCCGCGCAGCACACCGGCGTACGGCTCGACGACGTGCGTGCGGCCCGTCCCGTGCGAGTACTCGTACACGACCGCGCCCCGGTCTCCGCCCCCGTAGACGGGCAGTCTCGGCTTGCGCGCCGTGGGCCGCGTGGGGAAGTGGTAGCGGGCCTCGGTGCCCACGGTCGGGTAGCGCGACCGGTGCCACGAGAACGTCCGGACGAAGAAGTCGTAGGAGACGACGCGCAGGTAGTCGAGCGGCTGGTTCTTGATCGCCCACAACGCGAACCGCTGCGCCCGCGCGTTGGTCTCCTCGTCGAACGCCTGCCCGTTGGACCAGCCGGTCGGCGAGTTGTCCTCCCAGATCTGGTGGGACGAGGCGGGCCGGTCGTCCTTGGCGCCGTACGGGCAGAGCCCCGCCAGGTCCGGCGGGGGCGCGAACGCGTCGCAGTCGGCGAACGCAGCCGTCCGCCCCCACAGGAAGATGCCGTCCACGCCCGTCATCTGGAACCGGCCGTGCTCCCGCTGGAACCACGTCGCGTACGCCCCGACGGGCAGCGCGAACGTCACGGCGAGCGCCAGGTACACCGGCCATCGCGTCCGCCTGAGCAGCAGGTAGAGGACGGCGATGAGGAAGAGCGGCACCCCCACGGTCCGCGTGACGGCCGCCACGCCGAGCAGCGCGCCCACCAGCGCGGCGCGCCGCCAGCCGGCCTCCCCGGGCCGGGCCAGCAGCAGCATCGCGCCGAACACCAGGACGGTGAACAGGGTGTCCGACAGCAGCAGGTGCTCCAGTTCGACCTGGAAGGAGTCGAGCAGCACCGGCGCGACCGCCAGCGCCGCCCACGGCCGCCGGACCTCGAAGTCGCGGACGAGCATCCGGTATCCGAGCGCGGCCAGCCCGAGGATGGCCGCGTGCTGGAGCGCCGTCACCAGCGCCAGGCTGTGGAACGGCTTCAGCACCCAGAGGAAGAGCCCGTACCCGGACGGCCTCATCGGGTGCGGGAACGGGTCGTCCGCGATCCGGACGAAGTCGTAGCTGTCGTTGAACCACAGCACGCCCCGGAACCCGACCATGGCGAGCACCCGCAGCACGACGCCCACGAGCAGCACCGCGCAGAACAGCCAGTTGCGGCGGACGGTCGAAGGGGAGAACGACACCGGGTACCTAACTGTGGGACGTGCGGGCGGACAGATCCTGCGCCGGTCCTGGACCGGCGGCGTCGCGCCGGGGCGGGCCACTACGTCACTCACTGCCGCCCACGCATCGGCCGAGAGCCTACCAGCGCCGCCCCCGCCCGCCCGTGCTGTCCACCGCAGACGACCAGGTGGCGGCGGCATTTCCCGCCCGGCCGCGTCGCCACCGGGTGCAGCGGGACCGAGGATCGCACGGACCGCGGACTCCGTGACCGTCGAACCGGCTCGTTGCTGACGGCCGGGGGAGCGGGACGGTAGTGGCCGAGACGGGCTGTCACCGAGCCGTCCTTTCCCAACAAACAAAAGACCCCGAAGGAGCCTGTCATGGCATCGAGGCGAAGGAGAAGAGAGCAAGAACGGCTCAGCGAATTCCAGCGGGCCTGCGGAAATCGTGCCGAGGACTACACCCTTCTGGCCCTGCGCACGGACGACCCCGTCGTCAGGGCGGGTGCGCGGCAGATGGCCGAAGTGAGCAACCGCAGCGCCGGGCAGACGCTCTGGGAGTCGCTGGTGGACCCCCGCAACGCGTCCACACCCGCGATGCGGCGGGCGCGGCAGGCGCTGCGAGACGGCGCCTGACCGAAGCAACAGCCGGCCGGGCACGGCCGGCTGAAACACCCATAGAAGCGGCCCCCAGGTGCCGCTTCTATGTTTCTGGCCCCTCGGGGGCCGCCGGCCCCGCGATCAGGTGGTCGTCGCGTCGGCCGGACGGCGGTCCGCGCCGGAATTGTGCCACCTCCTACTGGCGCATTAGTGTCGCGCGTGGGCGGCGCCTGCCGTTCTTGCCGTAAGAGAGGACGATGCGGGTATGCGTGGTGTCTTAACGCTCGTCGGCTTCACGGTGACGCTCATCGCCGTGGCGGGGTGCGGCGGCGACGGCGGTGACTCCTCGGCTCCTCCGAGGGCCAGTGCGTCCGTGTCGCCGAGTGCGCCGTCGCCTTCGGCGACCTTGGAGTCCCGGTTCTTCGCCTGCCTGCGTACGCACGGCGTCCGGCTGCCCGAAGACGACCGCGCCGGCGGGAACGAGCAGCGGATCAACCGGGGGATCGAGAAATGCGCGTCCCTCATGGAGCCGGGGCAGGCCGTCCTGGTGCGGGTGACCGAGGGGAATCGGTTCCAGGCGTGCTTGGCCGAGCACGGGGTCGAACTGCCCGAACCCGGCCGGAAGCTCAGCCTGATCCGCGGAAGGGACCGGGCCATGGACGCCGCCCTGGAGCAATGCTGAAGCCCTGAGCGGGCGACCGTGGAGACGGCTCCGTCACGGCCGCGTCCGCTTCGGCAGGGTGAGGATCTCGGCGCCGTCGTCGGTGATGGCGATCGTGTGCTCGCTGTGCGCCGTGCGGCAGCCCGTCGCGCTGCGGAGCGTCCACCCGTCGGCGTCGGTGACGAGGTCGGCGGTGTCCTCCATGATCCACGGCTCCAGCGCGAGCAGCAGCCCGGGGCGCAGCTTGTACCCGCGGCCGGGGCGTCCGGTGTTGGAGACGTGCGGGTCCTGGTGCATCGTCGATCCGATGCCGTGGCCCCCGAAATCGGTGTTGATCGAGTACCCCGCCTCGCGCAGGACCGTGCCGATGGCGTGGGAGATGTCTCCGGTGCGGGCCCCGGGTCCGGCGGCGGCGATCCCCGCCCGCAGCGCGCGTTCGGTCGTGTCGATCAGCGCGACGCTCTCCGGGGCCTTCGATTCGCCCACGACGAAGCTGATGGCCGAGTCCGCGGCGACTCCGCCCAGGGAGACGGCGAGGTCGAGGCTCAGCAGGTCCCCGTCGGCGAGCGCGTAGTCGTAGGGGAGCCCGTGGAGGACGGCGTCGTTGACGGACGTGCAGATGTAGTGGCCGAACGGCCCGCGCCCGAAGGACGGCGCGTAGTCGACGTAGCAGGACTCCGCCCCCGCCTCGACGATCATGGCCTTGGTCCACTGGTCGATCTCCAGCAGGTTGGTGCCGACCGCGGTGCGGCTCTTCACCGTCTGCAGGATGTCGGCGACCAGGGCGCCCGTGTCCTTGGCCCGGGCCAGTTCGCCGGGGTTCAGAATCTCGATCATGTGGCCATCATCCCCTGCACCCAATAACTATACCGGTCATACTATACCGGTACTAGAATAGGGGCCATGGTCAGGTTGCCGCTCACTCCCGCGGAGGTCGAACGCGGGCAGCGCCTCGGCGCCCTCCTGCGCCGGGCCAGGGGGGAGCGCTCGATGCTCGCCACCGCGCTCGACGCGCGCGTCTCCCCGGAGACCCTCCGGAAGATCGAGTCGGGCCGCGTGGCCACCCCCGCCTTCTCGACCATCGCGGCGATCGCGGGCGTCCTCGGCCTCTCCCTCGACGAGGTGTGGGCCGAGATCAGCCGTCCCGAACGCGATGTCGAACCCTCCGGCTCCGGCGCCTGAGCACGGCCTCACGTGTCGCCGAGGTCGGCGACGGTGGAGGTCGGGGTGGTGATGACGGCGTCGAACGCGTCGAGGACGGGAGTCTCCAGGTAGGCGCTCTGGATCCGGATGCGGTCAGGTCCGCCGGAGCCCCGCGCGCGGACCCGGTTGAGATCGGCGATGCTCAGCCCGAGCCCGGCGTCGGCGAAGGCGGCTTCGATGCTGTTCGGCTCGGGGGGCTGGAGCGGGGTGGCGTCGACGGCGAACCCGAAGCGCGCGGACTCGTCCGGGCGCATGTCGGCGGTGTGTCCGGCGACGCTGGTCAGGGCGAGGGCGACGTAGTCATCGCCCAGGGCGTCGCGCAGGTGCTGCCCCATGGGGAGTCCCGTGAGGTGGCCGTCGAACGAGACCGGCGTCTTCTGGATGTGGGCGTTGTGGGACGCCAGCACGATGCGGGTCCCGGGCCCGAAGCGCTTCAGGTGCCACTGGACCGACCCGGCCATGTAGACGTCCCGGGCCGAGGTGTCGGCGGTCAGGCCGCTGCCGGCGTACAGGCCGGCCATCGCGCGGAACCCGTAGTCGGCGTGGCAGGCGGCCTCCAGGCGACGCAGAGCGATGTCGTACTCGTGCCGGTCGCCACGGGACAGGTACAGCGGCGCGACGGCACGGAACCGGATGAGCAGGCGCATCAGGAGCGCGCTGAGCGCGTCCTGCTCGGCGGTGGCCAGGCGGGTCCAGGCCGGTGCGGCCGCGGCGGCCGAGGGGCCGGCGAACGACTCGGCGATCCGCACGGCCTCCTCGACCACCGGAAGGATCTCGGGGTCGACCTGGCGCAGGTAGTCGGCGACGGGGGCCAGGGCCGGCAGCAGCGACCCGCCCGCCGCCGGGACGTCGATCCCGGCGAAACGCACCGGCGCGCCGGCCGTGGCGTTGTGCCGGCGCATCCAGCGCAAGGGCTCTTCGACCCCCACGGGGATCGTTTCGGCGAGATGGGCGGAGAGCTCATCGTCCGTGCCCTTCCCCTGGGCCCAGTCGTCCAGCGGGAAGCCTTCGCTGAAGCCGTACTCGAAGGCGAGGACGGTGAAACCGCACCGTTCGGCCAGGAACCGCAGGACGCGCTGGCGCAGGTGCGAGAACTCGGTGATGAAGTGGGAGTTCTCCCCGATCGCGACGACGCGCGCGTCACCGACGATGCCGCGCAGCGGCTCCAGGTCGTCCAGCGGCGCCTCGGGGGCGAGGTGGTCGAGCGCGACGGCGGCGGAGCCGAGCCGGTCGGCGAACGTGGCGTGAGGGGACGGAGCAGGCATGCTGGCAACTCGATTCCGGATCGGAGGGGGAGGGACGGCGATCGGCCTACTCCATGCGGGCCGCCGCCTCCTCCAGGTCGTCGATGCCTCCTGACATGATCGTGCGGACGTGCTCGGTGATGTGCTGGAGCGGCCAGTCCCACCAGGCCACGGCCAGCAGGCGGGCGACGTCGGCGTCGCCGTAGCGGCGGCGGATGAGCCTGGCCGGGTTGCCGCCGACGATGCCGTAGTCCGGGACGTCGTCGACGACGACGGAGCCGGACGCGACGATCGCTCCGTGGCCGATGCGGACGCCGGGCATCACCGTGGCCCGGTAGCCGAACCACACGTCGTGGCCGACGACGGTGTCGCCCCGTCCGGGCAGGCCGGTGATGAGATCGAAATGCTCGGCCCAGGAGCCGCCCATGATCGGGAAGGGGAACGTCGAGGGCCCGTCCATGCGGTGGTTGGCGCCGTTCATGATGAACCGCACGCCCTCGCCCAGCGCGCAGAACCGCCCGATGACCAGCCGTTCCGGCCCGTAGTGGTACAGCACGTTCCGGGTCTCGAACGCGGTCGGATCGTCCGGGTCGTCGTAGTAGGTGAACTCCCCGACCTCGATCAGCGGCGAGGTGACCAGCGGCTTCAGCAGCACCACCCGCGGCTGCTCGGGCATCGGGTGCACGACGTTCGGGTCGGCGGGGACGAGTGGCATGACGATTCGCTTCCTTACCGGTGAGATGGGTGCGCTCAGCCGCGGGCGGCGGGCGCCGGAGCCGGCCGCACGGCCAGGTGGCGGCCCTTCCAGCGGCGGCGCAGCAGGCGGTCGTGGCTGACGACGACGAGCGTGCCGCCGTAGTCGGCCAGGGCGGTCTCCAGGTCCTCGACCAGGGCCGGTGACAGGTGGTTGGCGGGTTCGTCCAGCAGCAGGACGTCGGACGGCTCGGTGAGCATCCGCGCCAACGCGAGCCGCTGCCGCTGCCCGGTGGACAGCCGCCCGGTCGGGACCGTGAGCCGGTCGGGCCTGAACAGCCCCAGGGAGAGCAGCCGTTCGGCGTGCTCGGCCGGATCTCCCGCCCGCCCGCGGGCGAAGGCGGCCAGCACGGTCTCGTCCGGGCGTCCGGGGCGCGGCTCCTGGGGCAGGTAGGCGATCCGGCCGCGCCGGGTGACGCTTCCGCCGTCGGGGGCGAGTTCGCCGGCCAGGACGCGGAGCAGGGTGCTCTTGCCCGCTCCGTTCGGCCCCGTGACCAGCAGCCGGTCGCCCGCCGCGACGGTGAGGCTCGTGCGGTCGAGCCGGCCGTCGACGGCGACGCCGTCGGCCTCGATCACCGCGCCCCGCAGCCGGCGGGCCCGCAGGACGGGAGTGAAGCGCAGCGGCTCCGGCGGAGCCGGGACCGGGTCGGCGAGCAGGCGGCGCAGCCGCTCCTCGGCGTTGCGCACCCGGGCGGCCACCGACTGCTGGACCCGGCCGCCCGCCCGGTCGTAGGCCATCTTGTTGCGGTCCTTCATCTCCCGGCCGGGGGCCACCTGGCGCGCGGTGGTCGCGGCGGCCAGGCGGAGCCGCTCGACGTCGGACCTCCACTGCTCGTGGGCCTGGCCCCAGCGCCGCCGGGCCGCCGCCTTCTCGGCGAGGTAGCCGGCGTATCCGCCGCCGTACCGGACGACGCCGCACCGGTCGGCGTCCACCTCCAGCAGGCTGGTGGCGACGCGGTCGAGGAACGCCCGGTCGTGCGAGACCGCCACCGTGGTGCCCTGCCGGGCGCGCAGGTGCTCCTCCAGCCAGTGCAGGGCGTTCTCGTCGAGATGGTTGGTCGGCTCGTCCAGCAGCAGAACCTCCGGCGCGGACGCCAGAACGGCCGCCAGCCGCAACCTGGCCCGTTCCCCTCCGGAGAGGTCGCCGACGGTGCGGTCGCGGTCGACGAGGCCCAGGCCGAGCCCGTGCAGGGCGCGTTCCACGCGCGCGTCGGCGTCGTAGCCGCCGCGCAGCTCGAAGACCGTCATCAGGTCGCCGTACTCGGCCGCGACCGACTCCTCGCCTCCGGCCATCGCCGCCTCCAGGCGGCGCATCCGCTCCTCCACCGCGCGCAGATCGCTCAGCGCCCGGTCGATGACCTGCTGGACGGTCGCGTCCGGCGCCGTGCGCTCGTCCTGGGCGAGGTAGCCGACGCCGCCGGTCGCCTGGACGACGACCCGGCCCTGGTCGGGACGTTCGCGTCCGGCGAGCAGGCGCAGCAGGGTCGTCTTTCCGGAGCCGTTCTCACCGACGATCCCGGTGCGCTCTCCCGGGGCGAGTGAGCAGGTCACCTCGTCAAGGACGAGCCTGCCGTCGTAGGACTTGCCGACACCGAGCGCGGTGATCTGCGTGGCCATGCGTGCACTCCCAAGCATTCGAGGACGGGGCGGCCGTCAGCGACCGCGCGGCCGGGTGAACGCTTCGGAAGAGCATCGATCACTCCACTAATGCGACAACTGTTACATTAGGATTCTGCCATGCCGCATCCCCCAGAGCAACCGGACCACCTGCGATGACTTCCCCAGACGCACGACCGGAGGGCGCCGGAGGCGCGCCGCCGCCCCGGCCCCGCCCCGGCGGCCGGACCGCCCGCACCCGCGCGCAGGTGCTCGACGCGGTCCTCGCGGAGCTCGGCGAGCACGGCTACGACGGGCTCACCGTGGAGGCCGTCGCGGCCCGCGCGGGCGTGCACCGCGCCACGGTCTACCGGCGCTGGAGCGACGTCGGCGGCCTGCTCGCCGACGTCCTCGACGCGGCCGGCGACGACGACTGGAGTCCCCCGGACACCGGCTCGCTGGAAGGCGACCTGGCGGCGCTGAACGAGGAGATCCAGACGGCCATGGGCGCGGAGCCGCCGATCATGGAGGCCCTGATCGCCGCCTCGTTCCGCTCGGAGAAGGCTGCCCGGGCCCAGCGGCGGCTCTGGGAGGACCGCTACACCCGCTGCGAGATCGTCGTCACCCGGGCCGTCCGGCGCGGTGAACTGCCGCCGTCCACCGACGCCCGGCGCCTGCTCGTCGCCGCCACCGCGCCGATGTACCACCACCTGGTGCTCCTGCGCACAGCTCCCGACCCGGGCCTCCCCGCCCACGCGGCCAGAACCGCCGCCCTGGCCGCGGCCGCAGGCGCCTTCGGCGTACCCGGGCCGGAGTAGGGACGGCATGGTGGAGCCGCCACCGGCGGCCTCCCGTCAACGGATCGTGCCGGGCCCGCCCGGGGACGGCGCCGGCTCGGGCGCCCCCGCGTGCTCGCCGGGCAGCCGGACGGTGACGATGAGGCCGCCCGTGGGGCGAGGGGTGAGGTCGAGCGTCCCGTCGTGGGCCCGGACGATGCTGTGGACGATCGCCAGCCCGAGGCCGACTCCGGCGTGCTCGTCGGTCCGTGCGCGCTGGGTGCCGCGCTGGAAGGGTTCGGTGAGGGTCGGGACCAGTTCCGGCGGGACCGGCTGACCGGTGTTCTCGACCCGCAGCACGCTCGCGCCGTGCAGCGATCCGGTGTGGACCGTCACGGTGCCGCCGTCCGGGAGGTTGTGGACGATGGCGTTCTGGACGAGGTTGGTCACCAGCCGCAGGACGAGCTCGGCGGAGCCGAGGGCGTGCGTCCTCTCGCCGGTGACGTCGAGCGTGATCCGGCGCTGTTCGGCGAGGGGGAGCAGCGTTTCGGCGGCTTCCTCGGCGATGAGGGACAGGTCGACCGCGTCGCGGGTGAAGCTCTTGCGGTCCATGCGGCTGAGCAGCAGGAGGGCCTCGGTGAGGTCGATCGCCCGCGTGTTGACGGTGTGGAGGCGTTCGAGGACTTCGCCCTGGTCCTGCGCGGGGTCGTTGCGGGCGGTGTCGAGCAGGGTCTGGGAGATCGCCAGCGGGGTGCGCAGCTCGTGGGAGGCGTTCGCGGCGAACCTCTGCTGTTCGGCGACGTGGGATTCGAGCTGTTCGAGCATGGCGTCGAACACGTCGGCGAGTTCCCGGAACTCGTCCCTGCGGCCCCGGAGCCGGATCCGGTGGGACAGCGAGCCGGCGGAGGCCGTCCGCGCCGCGTCCGCGATCCGGGTGAGCGGCGCGAGCATCCGGCCGGCGAGGAGCCACCCTCCCGCGAGGCCGAAGAGCAGGAGGAAGCCCATGGCCGCGGCCGCGGCGGGATAGAAGCCGCGCTGCAGTTCGGAGCGGTCGGGCCCGAGCACGATCACGACGCCGAATCTTCTCTGGATGGCTCCGGCGTCGACGTCGCGCATCCAGCGCAGCACGAACACCCAGACCACGGCCAGCAGGAGCCCGCCGCCCAGCAGGAGGAAACCGGCGTAGCTGAGCGTGAGCTTCAGCCGGGCGCTGAGACCTGGGCGCCTATCCATGGCGACGGCGTTCGTTCCGGCGATCGACACACCCATGCCCGCGATGGTACGAGCCGCTGCATATCGTCCGCGTATCGAAAATCCCATACGCGCCGGCAACACCGCGCCGTCTTCACTGGCGGCATGGCTGAGCGAGGACACACGATGGCGCCGGTGGAAACGGCGGAAACGGTGGAAACGGTGGAACCCGAACAGGCCGAGGCCGGGCGGCACACCGGCGCCGGGTCCTGGCGCGCGGGCGTCCGCCGGGCGATCCGCGCCGGCTCCCGGCCGGAGCCGTGGAGGCGCGGCCCCCTGCTCGCCGTGTCGGCGCTGCTCCTCGGCCTGCTCATGCTGCTGCACGCGGAGATCCCGAACCGGATCGGGAACCTCGGCAGCCTGGTGGAGACGTTCCTCCCGTGGTTCGGCCTGTTCGTCCCCGTGCTGCTGGCCGGGGCGCTGTGGCGCCGCTCCGCCTCCGCCGTCGCCGCGCTGCTCCTGCCGGTCGTGGTGTGGCTGAACCTGTTCGGCGGGCTGCTCGGCGACAAGTCCCACCCGGGCGGGGACCTGACCGTGGTCAGCCACAACGTCGGCGCCGGTAACCCCGATCCGGTCGCCGCCGCACGCGACCTGGCCGCCTCCGGCGCGGACGTGCTGGCCCTGGAGGAACTGGCCCAGGAGGCCAAGGGCGTCTACGAGAGGGAGCTGGCCGGGACGTACCCGTACCACGTGGTGCAGGGCACGGTCGGGCTGTGGAGCAGGCTGCCGCTGTCGGACACCCGGCCGGTCGACATCAAGACGGACGCCGGGCCGCTGGGGGAGACCAAGCCGGCCGACGTCAAGATGAAGGACAACCGGGCCTTTCGCACCACCGTGGCCACGGAACACGGGCCGCTGGCGGTGTACGTGGCCCACTTGGGGTCCGTGCGCGTGAACCCCAGGGCGGGTTTCTGGGCGGTCCACCGGAACCGGGGCGCGCAGGCGCTGGGCGAGGCCATCGCCGCCGAGCGGAACGAGCGGGTGGTGCTGCTCGGCGACCTGAACGGCACCGAGGACGACCGCGCGTTCGCCTCCATCACCTCGCGGATGCGCTCCGCCCAGGACGAGGCAGGGGACGGCTTCGGCTTCAGCTGGCCGGCGGCCTTCCCGGTCGCCCGGATCGACCAGATCCTCGTCCGCGGCGTGGAGCCGAGGAGTTCGCGGGTCCTGCCCGCCACCGGCAGCGATCACCTGCCGGTGGCGGCCGCGATCAGCTGGTGAGGATTCTCGACACGGAGAGGTCCGTGACCATGGACCCGGCACGTGACTTCGGCCGCCGGCGGCTGGTCGCCTGGGGAGGGCTGGCCGCCGCCGGCCTGGCGGCCGGAGTGCCGCTGGCGAGCCCCTGCGTCGGCCGCGCCGCCGCACCCCCGTCCCGGCGCGGGGAGATCCCGCCGGACACCCTGCCCGGCGGGGCCTACGACCGGTACGTGGCGAAGCTGGCCGCCGAGGGGGTCCGAACCCGTACGTGCTCGGCAAGAACCCGGGGCGCGCTTTCATCGACGCCCCTGGTGACGGCGGCTTCGCCACCGCGCCGGACCTGGCCCGGTTCGCCCGCGCCCAGCGCGCGGGCGGCGTCATCCTGACCAACCGCGACGTCGACGGCGGGTCGCTGGTCGACATCATTCGCCAGGAGATGAAGGCCGTCACCGGGGCGGAACCCGGCCCCGGCTCAGGCGGCTGACCGGTCTACCGCGGTCCGCGCGTCCGTGCGTTCCTCCAGGCGCGCTCGAAGAGGGCGGGGACGGGGCCGGACGGGACGGCCGCCATGTTCGCCAGGGAGCGGTGCTCGTCCGCCAGCGGCATCAGGCGGATCTTCGGCACCTCGATGGGGAGGCGCGGTGCCTTGTACTCCCGCCAGGCGCCGTGCACGAACAGCGAACGCCCCGCACGCGCCCGGGTGGCGCTCAGCACGAGCCCCGAGCCGCCGAGTTCGGCCACCGCCGCCTTGAACCGGGCGGGCTTCCAGCCGGTCCACTCCTTGACGTTGCGGTCGGACGGGTCGGGCAGGGCGAGCAGCATCAGGTAGAGGGCCGCCGCGTCCTCGCCCAGCCGGTGGGTCTCCGCGCATTCCTCCAGCAGCTGCGGCACCGAGCGTGCCGGATGCTGCTCCCAGCCCGGCGCCAGGTCCGCGTCGGAGGCCAGGTGCGCGCCGAGCGCGGCGAAGTCGTCGCTGAGCAGGAGACGCAGGTCGGCCAGCGTGGGGAGCCCGGAATCGCCGGGCACCGCCTGGGACGGCAGGGTCGCGTCGTAGTAGTCGTCGAGGGCGTCGAGCAGCGGGTCGTCCGGCCCCTTCACCGCTGCGGGATCCACTCGCAGGTGGCGGAGACGGAAGACGTCGTCCTCGACGAGCGTCACCGCCGGATGGGCGGTGAGCGCGTCGGTGGGCGGCGGGTCGCCCATCAGGTGGTTGCTCTGCAGCGAGAACAGGGTGCGCGGCCCGGCGGCCTCGCGCAGCCGGGAGATCGCGGCGCCGATCGCGGGCCGCAGCGGATCGCCGGCCGGGGTCCGGTAGGCGAGCCAGGCGGCGACGCGCGGCAGGGCCAGCGGATCCGGTTCGCCGGAGAAGAGCGGGGTGTCCGCGAGGCAGTCCGCGCCGGCGGCGACGCGGCCGATGAGCGCCCACGGCCGCAGCGGCGGCCGGCCGCTCCGCCATGGCCACGAGGCCTTGAGATCCGCGCGTGGCAGCGGAATCTCGCACTTGGGCTGGGTGATCTCCTTGTGCGCGCGGGGCAGGAGCCCGGCGGGCGCGGGGAGCGGGGCCCCCGATTCCTCCTGGCACCACGCGAGCGCGCGGTCGACCGCCGGGCCCGACGTCCACAGCTCCTCCGGGTCGTCCGGCAGGAGCCGTTCGTAGAGCCTGGTGTAGAACTCGGCCGGTCGCAGGGCCCTGAGGCCCTCCTTCACCTCGTCCGCCTGCGAGTTCCACCCCGAACCGAAGTGGACCAGCCGGACGGGGTCGTCCCCGCCCAGCTGGTACGGCGCGGACAGGAACGCTCCCTGGAGCACGACGGCCGCCTCGGCCTTCGACAGGCCCGTCTTCTCCGCGAACGCGGCCGCCAGTTCAGGACTCACCGTTGGGCGGTCCCGTTCGCGCCAGAGCTCACTGAAGCGCGCGAACCAGGCGCCGGAGCGCACCGGCTCCAGGACGCAGGCGTCGAGCAGGCGCGCACCGGCCGCCGCCAGCGGGCCCTCCTCGGCGAACTTCCCCTCAGGCGCGTACTCAAGGAGCACTCGTTCGGGGGGCACCCCATGCTGTGCGCTCACCACCAGGGCGACGGACGTGGACGTGCGGAACGCCATCCCAGGGGTGGCCTTGCCGCCCTTCGTGTCCTCGGGCAGTTCGCAGCGCACCACCCGCCAGCGGCCGGGCTCGCCCGACACGAACGGGTAGGTCCCGTAGGCGGCCGGCCTCTGGTACGAACGCGCCCTCGACCTTGACGGGACGCCGGTGTACGCGGCGGTGTTGACGTGGTTCGGCCGGAGTTCCAGGCCGATCATGTTGCCGTCGAACTTGCCGCTCGGCGTGCCCATGTCGCCGTCCCAGACGGGCGTGCCGGAGCCCGCCAGGTCCATGAGCCAGCCGCACTGCCGCACGACCGGGTCGACGTTCTGCGCTGGGGCCGCCTCCTTCGCCTCCGCTCCCGGAGTGAGGCGGCGGACGAGGCGTTCCAGGCCGACCCGGCAGTTGACGGCCGTGACCAGCGAGAACGCGACCCTGGCGAAGGTCTCGCTGTCCCGTTCCTTCAGCTCCGGCAGCGCCTTGGAGAGCGCGACGAAGTTCGGCCCCGACACCGAGCGGTTGATGTAGTGGGGCTCCAGGAGCTTCAGCAGCTCCTCGACCCGTTCGCGGGTGAACTCCTCCGGCAGGTCGGCCATGAGCAGCGCCATGACGTCCACCGCAGCGAACTCGCGTGCCGCCTCGGCGTCCTTGAGCAGCAGGTCCACCGCCGCGCCCACGTGCACGAACCGGGCGAGCAGCATCCGCAGCCCGAACAGGTCGACGCCCTCACGCAGCAGGGCGCGCTCGCGGGCGCACCACGCGCGCAGCTCCTCGTGGCCGATCGGGTTGTCGAACAGCCCCGGGAGCTTGCCCCACCCCTTGGTCTCGTGCGGCTCATACCAGGTGTTGGACGCGCTGTCCCCGACGGTCATGTCGAGGTCGCCCCGCGCGCGGGCGCGCAGCTCCCGCGCGAACCGCTCGTCCGCCAGGACGTGCCGCAGCTCGGGGCGGCGGTCGATCACCAGGTCGGGCAGGAACGCGGGGCCGAGGCGCTCCGGCGGGTCGGCGACGGGGACGCCGTGCTCCAGCAGCATGTCGATCATGTCCAGCGGCGTCCTCCTGCGGCCGGTCTCGTCGAGCCCCCAGAAGCGGAACGCCACCGGCACCCCGTCGGACGCGAGCCGCGGGGCGATCCGCTCGGCCACCTCGTAGAACTCGCCGAGCGGGTCCCTCCACTGAGGTCCCTGCACGCAGGCGACCAGCCAGGCGGCGGCGTCCCCGCGCTGGAGGCCGGGGGCGTCCCCGGTCAGCATCGCCAGTGCGCCGCTGCGTTCGAGCAGCTTCAGCCACAGCGGTCCCTGGGACGGATATGCCGGGCGCAGTTCCAGCACCGGCCGCGCCGCCTCCGGCCCGGACACCAGGTCCATGGCGCGGCCCTTCAGCGCGTCGGTCCAGAACGCGTCGTCGCTCAGCGACACCTCGTCCGCCGCGAAGACGGACCGCAGGAGCTCCGCGAGCTCCTCCTCGGGGTCCAGCCCCGCGGCCTTGGCGATCTTCCGGAGGTCGGCGGCGAGCTGCGGATAGACGTCCCCGCCGTCCTCGACCCGCCACACCATCACCTCGCGGAAGCGGGCAAGGCCCTCCGCCGTCGCCGCGCCCTTGGCGGCCAGGTCGCGCGCCCATCCCCGCAGGAGCGTCGCGGACAGCGCGTGCGCGTGCTCCTCGTAGCGGTCGGCCAGCCACTCCGGATCGGGACGGTGCGCCAGCGTCCGCTCCAGTTTGCGCGCGCGGCCGAACCACGCGGAGGCCAGGTTCGGCTCATTGTGGGTGAGGGCGGCATCGGCCACCGCGTCCAGGAGGGTGATCAGGAGCGCGGGCGCGGACTCCTCCAGACCGGCCAGGATCTCCTCCACGGCCGGCTTGTAGAAGTAGCGCCAGCCACCGGTCCGGAGCTCCAAGGTGTGGACCTTCTCCGCCGCGAGCCGCTCCGCTTCGGGGTGTGCCTCGATGACGCGCTCGGGGAAGGGGACCACGCTGGCGTAGGGGGCGGGCAGGCCGGTCTCGAACAGCCCCTCCGGCTCCCACCCGTCCACCGCCATCAGCATGTCGCGGTAGCGGACGGCCGACTCGCCAAGCACCTGGGTGAGCCTGCGGTCGTCGGGGCCGGCGTAGGTCCGCGCGCACAGCCCGCCTTCGACCGGCTCCGTGGTGAGCGTGACACCCGCTTCGTCGAGCGCCTCCGCCCAGAACGGGTCGACGTCTGCCAGGGCGCGGGGGACGGCGACCCCTTCAGCCGCCCACGAGCGCGCCGATTCGCCGCACTGCTCCTGGTGGCGCTTCAGATACCGCCGCACCGTGTACATCCCGGCCAGGCCGGGCGCGCCCCCCAACTGCTCGGGAGCCTGCTTGAGCCTCCGCCCCCGGGGATTGCGGTAGACGATCTCCAGATCGTCCGTGAACTCCGCCGTGTACCCACCGGCCTCGATCCGCCACCCCATAAGCCCCGCGGCCCCCCATCTCGATCTTGACGGGCCAGCGTACGCACGATGACCGACATCGGCCACCGAACCGAGGGCGCCAGGGGCCGGTCAGGGGCGGGCCGTGTCCCTGGCGGCGAACAATTTCCGTGGTCTCTATGAGCACCAGGCGCGAGAGACCTACTCCCGGCGGCCGATGCTTGGAATTGCGGATGTGCGACATGATTTCATCGTGCCGGTTCCCCTCGGTGCCGCCCGGCGGCCACCGCTCGGGATCGCTGCGACGCAATTGGAGGACTCTGTGAATGGCAGCTCGATGCCGGCCGCTCGAACTCAGAACCTGCGCGTGCTGGAGGGCCGCTTCGTTCTAGAGCGAGTCTCAGACGTCCGCACGGTCGCCCTCGGATCCGACCTGCTCGCCCTCGTGCTCGGTCCGGACGGAGGCGCGGCGATGCGGCGCGACGACACGGCCGAGGACGCTTGGGCGGCCCTGTGGAACGGCGATGACGCGCACGACCCGGAAGCGACGGGAATGCTCAGCGCCATCGTCGCGCCGCTCGCCGCCGGTGAGCTCCCCGTCTGGACCGCCGCGAGCTACGACGGCGACCTGGTGCTCGTCCCGTCCGACCGCCTTGAGGAAGCCGTCACCGTACTCCGCCGCGCCGGCCACCAGGTGGCCGAATGACCTGTCGTGGAGCCGGGTGGGCGCGCCCAAATTCAGGAAGCTCGGGGTGGCCCGCACGCTCGCGGCACCGGCTCTGCCTCACCGCTTCACATCGGGGGTTCGCGCCGCTCAGATCATGATGATCGTCCCCGGCCGGGACCGGCCCGCAGGGCGCACGCCAGGCCGCCGCTCCTGATCCCACCAAGCTGAATTCGGTAACGCTCTTCGGCACGGTCGGCGACACATCCAAGCGTTACGCGCTAACGCCTGGCGAACACGAGTCCGTCTTTCTGTAACGCTTTGCCGAGGCCTTGGCGTTAGCCGCAACGCCACCCACTGGTCTCGGCGTGGTTCTGCGCGGCGGGCTGCGGATTTCCTCTAGGCTATGGGTATCGAGTCACTGCAAATCAAAAGGGGTACACAATCATGTCCACGTTCACTCCAGTCTCCCGCTTGCACGTCCACGGGTCCCGGCGGTCCGCCCTCCGTCCCGTTTCCGCGGGTCAGGGGGGACGTGTTCGGAATCCGCAGCGGATGCGCCCGGCGAGGGAATCGGTCGTGGCCAAGCCGTCCATCGAGGCCGCTGCCGGTCAGATGCCCAACCAGCTCGACACCGAGCGCACCGCGCTCTTGGCCGAGCTGACGCGTATCGACAACAAGTCCAGCATGTTCATGGCGCTGGCGCTGGGTGGAGCCGTCGCCGGCTTCACCGCATTCGACAAGGCTGGAAAACTCTCACAGATCTTCGGCCAGACGGCCGGTGTGTTCTTCGCACTCGCCGTCCTGGTGCTGCTTCTCAAGGTGGCCTGGCCGGCCCGCCCGAACTCCAAGGCGACCTTTAGGGTCTATGCCGCTTTGGGCCCTGGCCGGCTCATCGCGTTCTTGCGAGGCAAGCACCAGTACACCCCTCCGGGCAGGGGCAAGGCGCCCCTCACGTTCGATGAGGTGCGCGAAGACGACATCCAGGTCAAGAGCAGGTTGGTGAGCATCAAGTTCGCCTACCAAAGGCTCGCGATCGTCAGCATGGTGCTCGGCGTGATCGCGCTCGGCGCGGCCGGGCTGTCCTAAGGGACGCAGTCTCTAGCGGACTATTTTTCAGGAGCGGAACTGACCACGTCCTGCTCCCACCCATAAACATGGCACGGCCACTCAGACGACCGCGCCATGCCTAACCCCGATGCCCAGCGAGGCGGCCTCACCGCCGACCTCTCTGGGCATCATCAGTAGCGGCCGCGACGCGGTATGCCCGGCGAGACTTCTCGGTTGCCTGCGGCTCATGTTGCGAGCTCACCTGAGGATGAAAAGGGTCAGTCATGCCGGGCCCGAAGGCCAGCGGCCCTCTTACGGATCACGAAGAACATAACGGCCCCCAATCCTTGAGCGGATTGGCGTGGTGATCCCGGTGTCCGCCCGGACACTGGAACCGTCATGAGGATCGGAGGCCCCGCTCCTCATAGCGTCAGATGATGAAAGTACCGACTTGGCGGCGTTCTTTGGAGGACAGCAACTCCAATGGCAGCAGCGGGATCGCCTCTCGGTTGGCCGCCAGGTAGCAAAGCAGCACCAGTGCGCTGCCGTCCTCGTCCTTGAACAGCAGCCAATGCGCGAGGTCGACCGAGCCGCTGGAGAAACCGGACGAGTGCATCACCGGATCCAGCATCGCCAGGTAACCCTCCGGAAGCAGTTTCTTGCGAATCTTCCGGAAGTTCGCCGACGGGAAGGAGCTGACCATCAGGAACAGCTGCCCGAACGTCTGAGTGTGATGCACAATCCGCCCGGGCGTGACCGGGACCGGAGCTCGCACAACGTGGTCGATCAGGTTCGGATGGGCGAGCCATCGCCAGGTCTCCCGAGAGGTCACCGCATCCGGAAGCTTTTCCTCCATACGCTCCAGGTGTACAGGCAGCCACTCCCGCGCCCACTCGTTGATGAAAGCCTCCACACATCATGATCAATCCCGCCCGCCTCCGATTCTTCCGGACGCGGCCCACCGCATGTCAAGCCCGCAGGACGCTCCCGCCCCTGGTGCGAGGGGGATTCCGGGTATTCCGGCCCGCAGAGACGCCGCACGGGCGGTGCCGACTCGCACTGAGCCTTTTTCAGCGGCAGTTCGGGGTGCACTGATCCGTTGTCGCGCCGGGCCCCCGGCCTACGCCACCGGTGTCGTCCGCCGCCCTGCTCGCGGCCCGAGCGGGGGCAGGGGCCGGCCACCAAGATTCACCGGACAGGGCCTAGGGCGTGTTCCAAAAGCGTGTGGCCAGTTGCGGAGGCTGCGCATACCTTTCGATCATGGATGAGCCAGACCTCCTCAAGCGCTCCGATGGTCCGGTCACCCGCAGCAGGCTCGTCCGCGATCTGCGTGGGTTGGGCCTGGCCGAGGGCGACATCGTGATGTTCCACACCCGGATGTCGGCGCTGGGCTACGTCGCCGGTGGTCCCCAGACGATCATCAATGCGCTGCGGGACACGGTCGGCGCGACGGGCACCTTGATGGTCACCTGCGGCTGGAACGACGCGCCGCCCTACGACTTCACCGACTGGCCCGGAGATTGGCAGGACGCTTTGCGCGCCGAGCATCCGGCCTACGACCTGCGGTTCAGTGAGGCCGACCATAACAACGGCCGGTTGCCCGAGGCGCTGCGCCGGTGGCCGGGTGCGGTCCGCAGTCGTCATCCCGACGCCAGTTTCGCCGCTCTTGGCCCGGCGGCCCACGTCCTGATGGATGATCACCCGTGGGATGACCCACATGGTCCCGACAGTCCGCTGGCGCGTCTGGCCGCCAGGGGCGGCCGGGTGCTGTTGCTGGGCGCACCGCTGGACACCCTGACGCTCCTGCACCACGCAGAGGCCCTCGCCAAGGCGCCGGGGAAGCGGTTTGTCGACTACCAACAGCCCATCACCGTGGACGGCGAGCGCGTCTGGCGGCGCTTTCGCGACATCGACTCCGAGGACGGTGCCTTCGACTACACGCCGGTCGTGCCCAAGGGGCAAGATGCCTTCGAGGTCATCGCCCGCGACATGCTCACTGCCGGGCACGGACGACAAGGCCAGGTCGGCGCCGCAACCAGCTACCTGTTCGAGGCGGCCGACGTCGTGAGGTTCGGCGTCAACTGGATCGAGAGCAAACTCGCGCGATCGGCCGGCTATGGCCAGCGCCTTGGCACGTGATCACAGCCACTCACTGATCACGGCGATCTGCACGGTCGTGCGGGTGCCCGCCGCCGGGCCGGGCGACCCGGATGCGCTCCAGCACTGCCTCGAACTGCGGCGAGTCACCCCGCTGCCCGGCCGTCAGCGCCGGCGACAACGGCTTTTGCCCCTGCTCGACAGCCAGGTGCAACTTGGTGGTCAGCCCACCCCGCGAGCGGCCGAGCCCGTGGTCGTCCGGCTCGGCGGCACCGGTCCCGCCCGGCGGTTCCGTCTGGCCTTACCGCTGCTTGAGGTCCGCGAGCAGCGCGCGGAACGCGACCGGGGCGAGCAGGATTCTCGGCCCGTCCGGATCCTGGGAGTCCCGGACGCCCACACCGTGGCGAAGATTCGCGACCTCCACGCACTCGCCGCCCTGATCGTTGCTTCGCCGCGCTTTGCGCCAGGTCACAGTCTCCACCGGTCCATCGCCCTTCGTATTAAGTCGCGTGAGTCGCTGACGCTCAGGCAGCGCGCCTGCATCTCCGCGAACGCGCCGACGCAGTGCAAGATATCGCTCGCTTCTTGCGACGTGAAGCCTCCGGTGGAAATCTCTTGATAGAGCAGCTCTTCGCCAGTTGGCTGAGTTGCGATGCTGAAGGTTCCGGAGATGCCTCGATAGTACGCCGTCGGAGCGATCTGAAGCGTCACATTCTCCCGCTCGGAGACCTCAAGTAGGTGCTTACACTGGCGAAACATCACTTCGGGAGTTCCGACCTGCCGGTTGAGCACGACCTCGGCCAAGACCGCGATGATCCTTGGGGGCGCCTCGCGCTCTAAGATCTGCTGGCGCTTCATGCGGCTTTCGAAGGCATCTGGAGAAGGAAGTAAGACGTGGGCGTACTCCTTGATTTGGAATAAGCCCACGATGAACGTTTCCGCGTGCATCCGTAGAAGGTCGGCGGTCGCCTCTGCTTCCGAGTAGTCGGCGAAGAATTTTGGGTGGGCGGATGACTTGAGTATGTCGTCCCAGGTGTCAGTGAGAGCGGTACCGGTGCTGAGAGCGTCGTCTAGTCGTAAGGCGAAGTCTCTGCGGCACCGGGTGGTCCCGTTCTCCACCTGGGCGATGTAGCTGCGGCTCACGGCGGCCCCTTCTGCCAGTTCAAGCCGGGATAGACCCTTCTCGTGGCGAAGGCGGATGACCTCCTGGCCGAAGGCGATCGTCTGACGGGTCGGCTTGCGTGCAGCCATGTGGCACACCTCCTGGCACCGGCTCGCACCCTCTGAGACCGGGGTGCGTGTGTTGTCGTTCTTTCCTGGTCAGGTTACGCCTTGGAGTGGATTCTGTGCGGGGAGTTATCGGAAGTCGGAGGTGATCGTTAATGGAGTGCCCCGCGGAGATCGTGGTACCGGTTCGGGCCGAGTCGGTAAAGGTGGCTCGGGATTGGGTCGGGGCCGTTCTGGGGGAGTGGGGGCAGGACGCCTACCTGGCGAAGGTCGTGGTGTCGGAACTGGTGACGAACGTCTTGCGGCACACCAGGAGCGCGACCACGACCGTGCGGGTCGTCCAGGCGGACAAGGGAACCGTCGTGGAGGTCTTCGACTCTTCCAACGTCCTACCGATGGCGGGGCAGGCGGCCCTGCTGAGCGAGGACGGGCGCGGGCTCGCGATGCTGGATGTTCTCGTCAAGGAATGGGGTACGCAGCCACTCGGAGGCGGCGGGAAGGCCGTGTGGGCACTTCTGCCTGAAAGCACGTCGTGAACGAGGCCGACGCACTGGTTGCCCTACGCGAACGCTACTCGTCCTGGGAAATTTCCCTGAACCATGGCATGTGGCAGGCCAAGGGGCGCATTCTCATCCGTTCGTCTTCTCTGAGCCTTCTGCAAGCGGCGATGGACGGTGAGTCTCCATTCCCGTCCCGCCTTGCAAAGGAACGAGTCCGGGTAGCGGCGAACGGATCCTCGACGCCGCGACCGGATGCGTCATGCGGAACGCCTGAACCAGGGGGCGGTCCATGGTGGTGCGGTGCTCTGCGGGTAGTGCGTGCAGCCGTCCGGAAGCGGCGGGGAAGGCGCCTTGGTGTCACTGCCTGAAGAGGCGGTCAGCGGCGTCCTGCTCGGCCTGGGCGGCCATGGGAAGCTGCGGGCGATGTCGAGCACGTTGCTGCGCTCGGTGTCCTGCCCGCGCCCTGGCATCCCGGGTTCAGCTGTCGGGATGAACGTTGTTGATCACGATGGTCTCGCCCATGAGCAGGTAGTACACCGTCATGTCGTCTCGGGTGACCACATAGTGCGCGTGATCCAGTTCCTCGATGCCGAGGGGTTTGGCGTCGGGCGGCACCGGGTCGGTCATCAAAGACATGATCACCAGTTGGACCGCGGTGCGATAGTGCGGTGCCATCGCGGCGATCTGCAGCCGGATGGACCTGGTCATCGAGAGGTGGTCAGGCAAGCCAGTCCCCTGAGGCGATCTGCTCACGGGTGTAGACCTCGTAGCCCGGCGGGGTCGTGCCGGCTTCCAGGTAGGGCCTGATTCGCGTGGCCTCTCGATCGGCTTCTCTGGCCGCCCGCTCAAGTCGGAGTTGCTGGAGTTCCTGCCACTCCTGCTCGGTGACCAGCACGACCGGATCCTTGCCGTTCTTGGTGATACGGGGATGTGCGGCCCGGTGTACGACGGCTGCGTGGAGATCGCCGAGTCGCACACGTGCTTCTTTGATCGGGTAGGACTCCATCTCGCCACCATAGTGCACACAGTGATCTGAGTGCACACTTTGTACATCACGGTCCACCGGAGACGGCTGGGACGGACGTGTTGGCGACTGGCCGGGGTGGGTCGGGTCAGTTGTGGGTGTTGGTCTGGATCTCGCTGACGGCCAGGGGGGTGGGCTCGGAGGTCATGGTGTAGTCGTCGAGGCCGCCGCCGCAGGGGGCGCCCGTGCAGGTCCAGGCGAGCGTCCAGGTGATCGTCGCGGTGATCTGCCAGGCGCCGCCCTGCTGGCCGGTGGAGGAGCGCTTGTAGGTGTAGCCGCAGGTCTTTCCGGTCTCACTGCCCGCGTCGTCGCAGGTGATCTTGGCCTCGCCGAGGTCCCAGGCGACGGACGAAGGGGTCGCCGTCGCCTGGACGGTCACGCCGCCCTCCGAGATCGGGTCGGTCTTCACGACGGTGAAGCCGTCCACCCAGAGGTTCGTCCGCAGCCGGACGAAGGTCTTGTCCTTGGGGGCCGTGTAGGCGGTCGGCACGGGGAACGGGGCCGAGGCCCTGGCCCGCAGCATCATCGTCCAGACGTCGGGCGGCTGGGCGGCGGGCGGCGCGTTGCCTCCGGGGACGTCTATGCCGTCCACGCCCTGGTTGTCGGTCAGGCCCTCGGGGGCGGGCGGGGCCACCGGGCCGCTGACGCCGCCCGATCCGTTTCCGCCGTTTCCACCGCTGTTTCCGCCGCCGCGTCCGCCGGTGACGCCGGACAGGTTGCAGTCGAGGCCCTGGTTCGCGACGCCGCATCCGTCGGCGAAGGCTTCGGCCGGGGCCGCGAAAGTGGAGAGAAGGGCTGCCGCCACGGTGATGCCCGACGCCACGCGGCGCCGGGTGGGGGTGTGAGACATCGCGTGTCCTCTGGGGGATGTCAGCATGTGCGGTCCCGGACGGAAGCGGCGACCTTCCAGGCATCACCGTCGTACTGGACGGTGTAGCGGTAGAGGTAGGCGCCGCCCTTGCCTCCGCCCGTCCGCTTGCCCGTCTTGGCGGAGAAGCGGTAGCCCGCGACGGTGTTGACGCAGTCGATGAGGTAGACCTTCGAGCGGTCCTTGGAGACCGCGTAGACCCGGGGGTTCAGGGTCTTCGCGAAGCGCCAGATGTGGCCCTGGGCCTTGGTGGCCTCCACGTCGTCGGTGACCTCGGTGAGGAGGGGGTCCATGGCGACGTCGGCGAGGCCGGCGGGGTCGTTCTTCTCGTAGGCCTTCTGGTAGGCGGCCTGGTAGGCGCGGTAGCGGGCGAGGACCGTCTTGAAGAGCTGGTCCGTCGAGACCGCGGTGGGCGTGGCGGCGGGAGTGCCGCCGGTGTCGAACCGGCCGTTGGGGGAGAGTTCGCCGCTGGCGGACGAGCCGGACGAGCCGCATCCGGCGGCCGTGCACACGGCGAGGGCGGCCGTCAGGCAGGCGGCGCGGCGAGGCCCCAGAGGGGAGGAACGAATGCGCATCGCCATCCCTGAGCGGCAGCAGACAACGGGCCGAATACGCGCGAAAGCTTACAGAGATGCGTGGGGCGAGAAAAGGGATTCGTTGCGTCCCGCTTGACCTCGACCTTGCTTGAGGTACCAGGCTTCTGGGGGAGCGCTGATGGAAGGAGCCGGATATGCGTGCTGTGTGGTTGAGGGAGTTCGGCGGGCCGGAGGTCCTGGTCGCGGGTGACGCGCCCGACCCGGTGCCGGGTGAGGGGCGGGCGCTGGTCGAGGTGGAGTTCGCCAACATCACGTTCGTGGAGACGCAGATGCGGTCGGGCACCGGTCCGATGCCGGTTCGCTGGGAGCCGCCGATGATCCCGGGCAACGGGGTCGGCGGAGTGGTCACGGCGGTCGGGGACGGGGTGGACGGGACGCTCGTCGGCCGGCGGGTCGTCAGCAGCACCGGCGGCACCGGCGGCTACGCCCAGAAGGCTGCCGTTGACGCGAAGGGCCTGTTCGAGGTGCCGGACGGCCTGGCGCTCGACGACGCGGTGGCTCTGCTCGCGGACGGGCGGACGGCGACGATGATGACGCGCGCGGCCCGGATCCGCGAAGGCGAACGAGTCTTGGTGGAGGCGGCGGCCGGCGGGGTCGGGACGCTCCTCGTCCAGCTCGCCAAGGCACAGGGGGCGACGGTCGTCGCGGCCGCGCGGGGGGAGCGGAAGACGGAACTGGCCATGCGGCTGGGCGCGGACGAGGCCGTCGACTACGGCGAGCCGGGCTGGGCGGAGAAGACCGGGCCGGTGGACGTCGTGTTCGACGGGGTGGGCGGCGACGTGGCCCGTGCGGCGTTCAGGCTGCTCAGGAAGGGCGGGCGGATGGTCAGTTTCGGGCTGGCGGGCGGGGAGGGGGCGAACATCCCCGAGGAGGACGCCCGGGAGGCGGGCGTGACGCTGGTCTGGCCCTCGGCCACGCCGGAGGAGCTGCGGGAGTTCACCGAGCACGCGCTGCGCGAGGCGGCGGCCGGACGGCTCACGCCGGTGATCGGGCAGCGGTTCCCGCTCGACGGCGCGGCCGAGGCGCACGCCCTGATCGAGTCGCGGGGGACCGTCGGCAAGACCCTCCTGGAGGTCAGCCGACCCTCGTGAGGAACGCGATCAGCGAGCGTTCGTAGGCGGCGGGGTCGACGTTCCACGACTCGGTGTGGTCGCCCGGCGTGGGGATGTGGGTGACCGTGCCGGGCGGCGCCTTCCTGGCGAAGGCGAAGGCGGGGCCGTTGGCGACGGTGGAGTCGTCCTCGGTGGTGAACATGAGGACGGGCGTACGCAGGTGGGGCGCGAACCGGCGCATGTCGAAGTCGGTCAGGTCGATGCCGATGCGCCACTGGAGGACCCGCTTGGCGATGCCGGTCATGAAGCCGGGCAGATGGCGGGCGTCGCCCTGCTTGTCCAGGGTGGCGTTCCAGTCGAGGACGGGGGAGTCGAGCACGACCCCGCGCACGAACGACGGGTCCCGCTGCAACGTCGTCATCGCCATCGCGCCGCCCATCGACCATCCGTACAGGACGACGCCCGTCGCCCCGTGCGCGCGTGCGTAGCCCATGGCGGAGACGACGTCGTGCCACTCCTTGTCGCCGAGATGGTTGCGGCGGTCCTGCGACGGGGGCGCGCCCACGTCGTTGCGGTAGGCGATGGACAGCATCGGCAGGCCCAGCGAGTGGACGGTGCGCATGACGCGGAAGGTCTCGGCCTTGTCGGCGTTGCGCCCGTGGACGCCGATGACCCAGGTGCCCTTGTCGGACGTCCCCGGGACGAACCACGCCGGCATGGGCCCGACCTCGGACGGATACGTGACGTCCTGGAACGGCAGCCCGAGCGCCGTCTTCGGGTCGCCGTCGTACATCCAGTGGTCGATCATCGCGGGGGCGTCCTTCACCAGGGCGCCCTCGACGGGGGACACCTTCCGGACGACGTGCCGGTCGTTCCCCCCGACGACGGGCCCGAGCAGGGCGCGCCCGCCCTTCCAGACCAGGGCCCAGGCGCCGGGGCGCTCCGTCCCCGGCTCGCGGGGCAGCGTGACGGTGCCGTTGCCCGCGTCCTCGATGGTCAGCGGGTACTCGGCGGAGTGGTCGACCTCGATGGCGACGCCGGCGAAGTACCAGCCGATGCCGCCGACGAGCGCGCACAGGAGCGCGGTGATCGTGACGACCGCCGACATCAGCGGGCGGGCGCGGCGGCGCCGGCGGCGCGGCGGGCCGGGGGTCGCCGGGACGGATGACGCTGGGGCAGCGGTGGACACGACATACGAAAGTAGCCTCCCGCGAGCGTCGCCAGTGCCCGGGGCGGCGCGCAAGACATCGACCGGTGCGGTTAATCTGCCGATCAGGTGCCATAGGGGGAGCCATCGGGACGGAGGGACGCGCGGTGACGGGCCAGGACGACCGCGTCGCGGAGCTCGAAGGCCGGGTCGCCGAGTCCGCCCGGCGGCTGGCCCCGCCCGGCTGGCGGCGGCTCGACCTGCACTGCGCCGCGACGGTCGCCGGCGCCGTCGTCGCGCCGGCGGTGCTGACGGGCGAGGGCCGGATGGAGATGTCCGGGGACGTCCCGGAGGAGCTGACCGATCTGCTGACGGACCTGCGCCGCGCCCACTACCGGCCTGAGCGCGGCACCTGGTTCTCGATGGTCATGATCATCGAGCCGGGTTCGGTGTGCCCGCTCTACAACCGCGAGTTCGACCCGCTGTGGGACCCGCCGCTCCCGGCGGAGTCCTGGCGGCGCGACCAGACCGTCATGCCGAGGGACGGCGACGCCGTGCCGGACTGGCTGCGCGACCGGCTGGAGGGCCGCGAGCCGGCCGCGCCGTCCGCGCCGGACCCGGCGCCGATGGACCCGGTCGAGCAGGCGGAGCTGCTGTCGGACCGGCTCTCCACCCTGGTCGCCGTCCACGCGCCCGGGCTGTGGGAGCGGGTCTCCGGGCACTACCGGGTGGCCGGCGGGCGTGCCGAGATGCCCGCACTGACGTGCCGCCAGGCCACCGGCGCCCAGACGTCCTGGACGGCGCCCGCCGCGGCGGCGGCGCTGCTCGAACGGCTCCGCGCCGGGACGCGGGCGTTCCAGGGCTCCACCTGGTCCCGGATCGACTTCGAGGTCCTGTACGAGGACGGGGCCGTCCGCTGCCGCGCGAGCTTCACCCACGATGACGAGCCACCGCCCCGGCCCGCGCCGGTCGCCGGCACGCCGCCGCCCCGGCCGGGGCTGCGCCGGGCCAGGATCTTCGACCACGCGGGCCCGGACGGGAGCCGTCCCGCCGTGTCGCGCCCGCCCGTCCCTCCGGACGAGGCGGGCCGCGTGGCCGAGTACCTGCGGCGGGCCCCGACCGTCATGGCGGCGCGCTCGAACGCCCCCGACCGGCTCGACCCGTCGCGCGGGGCGGCGGTGCCGCTGACCTTCCACACCGACGGGACGTGGGTGTGGTCGAGCGCGGTGGCCTACTACCTGAGCGAGCACGGCGTCCCGCCGGAACCCGATCTCGTCGCGCACATCAGGGCCAACGCGTTCCGCGTCCCCGACGTCGACGACGACACGATGAACGCCGCGAACGCCGCCGTCACCGGACGCGCCGCGCCCGAACGCGTCCCGCGCGAGCCCGACTGGGCGGGGACGCTCCAGCACCGTCTCGACCAGCTCCGCGTCGACCGCGCCGCCTACCGCGTCAACGACGTGGCCGAGGGGGTCTGGTGCCTGACGTCCCGGCCGGGCCGCTGGTCGGTGTTCCAGATGCGCGACGGCGAGCGCCGCAAGGAGGCCGTCTTCGACGACGCCGAGCAGGCGTCCGCGCACCTGCTCGGACGGCTGCTGCTCGACCCGCGCCACACCGCCGGGGACGGGCCGTTCGCGCCGCTCAAGGGGGAGCCGCCGCTCTCGCTGCTGCGCGACCGCCACGTCATGGAGCTGGCGGCGGGAACGGAGGTCGACCGCTACGGCGCCCCGGACGGCAACGTGGCGTACGCGGCGCGCACGCCGTATCCGCAGCGGTCGCTGCCGCCCGAGTGGCGGAACCGCCCGTACCGCGTCTACCGGTTGCGGCGGCCCATGGAGACCCTGACCGGGAAGGCCGTCCCGTGGTTCGGGCAGCCGGGCGGCGGGACGGCGCACGTGTTCCGGCGGTCGATGGCCGACCTGGTCGCCGACGGCAGCCTCGTCGAGGTGCGGGGCGGCTGACCGGGCGGCGGCTCAGGCCTGGCCGATCGCGGACACGAGCCCGAGCGCCAGCACCAGGTCGAGGTGGATGAACGTCTCCAGTTTCGCTCCCGGCGGGACGTCCGGGTCGGCGGCGAGCCGGTCCAGGACGGCGAGCGCGGCGGGGCTGCCGAGGTCGTCGGCGAGCGCGGCCTCGGCCTCGTCCGCGTACTCGCGGTTGATCGGGCGCCCCGGGGACGTCGCCCACTCGGCGACCTTGCCGCGCCAACCGGCGAGCCGCTCCGAGGCGGCCGACAGCCTCGGCGCCGACAGCTCCAGAGGCTCCCGGTAGGGGACTTCCAGCATCGCCAGGCGCGCGGTGAGCGGGTCCGGCGAGGTTCCGGTCTCCTGCGGGACGGCCAGGCACAGCGCGTCCCTGTCGGCCGTCTCGGAAACGTAGACGTCGGCGTCCGGGAGGACGTCGTCGCGTACCTCGAACGGCTGGACGTTGTAGTCGTCCAGGCCCGTCGCGGCTCCCGGCGTGCTCACCGCCAGGACGCGGCGCCCGGCGCGTTCGGCCACCCGCCGCAGAAGGTCGGCGACGACCGCGCGGCGGTACGCGCCGTCGACGACCTGGACGCGCAGCCCGCGCCCGGCGGGCAGCGCCTCGGTCCGTCCCGTCCGGTGGTCGTGGAGCCGCAGCATGCCTCCCACCCTAGGGCGGCGCCTACAGCGGGAGGTCGGCGGCCATCGGCCCGAACGGCGTCGGCGCGGCGCCGTCCGACCGGCGGACGGCCGCGAACCGCAGCCGGACGTAGTCGGCGACCCACCCCGACTCGCGGCGCAGCGCGGGCGCGGCGAGGTCGTTCACCCGGTCGAGCAGCGGGTCGACCAGCTCCGGCGGGACGTCGGCCAGCGCGCGGGAGGCGTAGGCGCGGACCCAGTCGGCGGCGCCGTTCGGGCCCTCGGTCATCCGGGTCGGGCGGTCGGCGTGCTCCAGCAGCCGCAGCGTGAACCCGGCCTCCTCCAGCTTGGTCGCGTACGCGGCCGGCGACGGGAAGTACCAGGGCAGCTCGGGCTCGCCGAGGCCGAACACCCGCCAGGCGGTCTGCATCGCGACGATCAGCTCGGCGCAGTTGCCCGCGCCGCCGAGCTCGCCGACGAACCGGCCGCCGGGGCGCAGCGCCGCGTGCACGCGGCCGATCACCGCGTCGGGGTCGCGGGTCATCCAGTGCAGGGCCGCGTTCGAGGCGACCGCGTCGAAGGACTCGCCCACGGTGAAGTCGTGGGCGTCGCCGACGACGAACGACAGCCCCGGGTGCATGGCGGTCGCCTGCGCGACCATCTCGGGGCTGCCGTCGATGCCCAGCACCTCGGCGCCCCGTTCGGCGATCTCCGCGCTGAACGAGCCCGTGCCGCACCCGAGATCGATGATCCTCTCGCCGGGCTGCGGATCGAGCAGATCGACGAGGGGCGCACCGTGCGCGGACACATACCCGAAGGCGGAGTCGTACGTCGTCACGGCCCAGTTCACTGTCATAATTTATCGGACATCGCCCGATGGTGAGGTGGGGATGCCGTGGCGGACGTCACGTCCGAGATCCGCGTCGTCGGGGCCGAGGGCCCGGACGGCCTGGCCCTGCGCACCTCCGGACTGGCCGCCAGGGGCCTCCCGGAACTGCGCGCCGACGGGCTTCCGCCCTATCTGGGACAGGGCTGGGCGCGCGTCCTCGCCGCCCTCGCGCAGCGCCTCGCCGCCACGGGGGCGATCCCGGAAGAGCTCGCCCCCGGCGTCGAGATCCGCCTCGCGCCGGCGGACGGCGGCACGCTGGCCCCCGTCCCGCCGCCGGGACGCGATCTCGCCGAGTGGCGCCGGGACGTCCTGCTCCGGATGTTCCCCGAAGCCCGCGCCTGAGGGGCCCCTTCCTAGAATCGGATTCTGACAGCCGGGCTGGAGAAGGGTGCGCAGGGTGCCGTACGCAGAGATCGAGTACGAGGTTCGGGACGGGATCGCGACCGTCACGCTCAACCGGCCGCGGAAGATGAACGCCTACACGTTCGTCATGCGCAACGAGATGCTCGACGTCTTCGACCGGATCGACGCCGACGACGCCGTGCGCGCGGTCGTGGTGACCGGCGCCGGGCGCGCGTTCTGCGCGGGCGCCGACCTGAGCGGCGGCGGCGACACCTTCGACAAGGACAAGTCCAAGGACATGTTCGCGGGGGAGGACGACGTCCTGGAGGACGGCACCCCGCGCGACGGCGGCGGGACGGTCGCGCTCCGCATCGCCCGCTGCCTCAAGCCCGTCATCGGCGCGTTCAACGGCGCGGCGGTCGGCGTGGGCGTGACCATGACCCTCCCGATGGACGTCCGGCTCGCGAGCGAGAAGGCCAGGTTCGGCTTCGTGTTCGCCCGGCGCGGCATCGTGACCGAGGCCGCCTCCAGCTGGTTCCTGCCGCGCCTGGTCGGCATCGCGCAGGCCATGGAGTGGGCCGCCACCGGCCGGATCTTCGACGCGCGGGAGGCCCTCGCGGGCCGCCTCGTCTCCCGCGTGTACGCGCCCGACGAGCTCCTCCCGGCCGCGTACGCGCTCGCGCGCGAGATCGCCGACAACACCTCCGCCGTCTCGGTCGCCGCGATCCGCCGCCTCATGTGGTCGGGCCTGTCCGCGCCGTCCCCGTGGGACGCGCACATCGCCGACTCCCGCCTCATGGCCTCGCTCGGCGGCGCCGCCGACGCCGTCGAGGGCGTCTCGTCCTTCCTGGAGAAGCGCGACGCCGCCTTCCCGATGCGCGTCAGCAAGGACCTCCCGCCCGAAGTCCCCGACTGGCCCCTCCGCTGAGGACGCCCTCGCGCGCGAGGGCCAGGAGCCGTCAGGACGCCCCGGCGGATGGCCGCCTTCGGTCACCGGAAGGCCCGTCGCACGGCGACGGGGGGCGTCCGCGCCTGGCGCGACCCCCGGTGACATGTGCGGGGAGCGGACTGTCGCATGATGGAGGGAATCCCCCGGTGCGTCCCAAGGACGATCTTGATTTTCCGGACCATCGGGAAGCGTGTCTCATCAGTTACGGAGGGTATTAAGCCGCCCGAGGCGACACGTTACGGGGGTGCCTGGTGCGGATGAGGAATTGTGCCGTCATAGGCGCTGGACTCCTGCTCGCGGCCGGATGCAGCCACGCCGAGCGGCAAGCGCGGACCGCCGGTGAGCATGGCGCGATCAAGGGCAGAGCCACGGCGACACGGCCGCCGAGCCCGACACCGCCGCCGCCCAGGAAGATCGACTGCGACCGGGTGAAGTGCGTGGCGCTGACCTTCGACGACGGCCCCGGCCCCTACACGGCGCGGTTGCTCGACACGCTCAAGAAGAATGGCGTGCGCGCCACGTTCTTCATGCTCGGCGAGAACGTGGGCGCCCATCGCGACATCGTGCGCAGAATGGCGCTGGAAGGCCAGGAGGTCGCCAACCACAGCTGGTCGCATCCTGACCTGACGACCCTGTCGTCCAGCGAGGTGCGCTCCCAGATCCAGCGCACGCAGAAGGCCGTCAAGGACGCCTCCGGCGTCACGCCCACGCTCGTCCGGCCGCCCTACGGGTCCACGAACAAGCGCGTCGAACACGCGATCGGGATGCCGCTGGTCCTCTGGAGCGTCGACACGCTCGACTGGCGGTACCGCGACGTCGCCCGCGACACGCGCGTCGGGGTCAAGGAGCCGGAGAGCGGCGGCATCGTCCTGTTCCACGACATCCACAAGCCGAGCGTCGACTCCATCCCTAAGGTCGTGGACGGTCTGCGCAAACGCGGGTTCACGTTCGTGACCGTCTCGGAGCTGTTCACCGGACAGCGCCTCGCGCCGGGGACGTCCTACAGCCAGCGGACGGCGCCGCCCACCCAGGTCGCGACGAGCCCGCCGCCGGCGCGCCCGTCCGCGGGCCCTTCGTCCGGGAGCGGCGCCCCGGCGCCCGGCGCGCCGGTTCCCGACTCCTCGGCGTCCAGGGGCCCCGTCCCCGGTGCCCCGCAGTCCGGCGGCCCCGTCAGCCCGGCGCCGAGCGGCCTGGCCCCCGCCCCGCCCATCTCACCGAGCCCCTGACCCGCCCCCTCAGGACGTAGGGAGCCGCCGCCCGCGCCCGGGAGGGGGGGTGAAGGTAGAGGGGGGGGGGCGGGGGTCCCGGGGCGGCGGGCGGGGGGGGGCCC
>NZ_JBEUPA010000053.1:0-43299 GCF_040492065.1 Actinomadura sp. NPDC000929
GCTCCGGGGTGGCTCGTTCACTGCACCTGTGCCCGTGTGGTCCTGTCGGCGAGGTGGTTCCCGATGATCCAGCCCATGCCGAAGGCGGAGATTCTCGCCACCGGCCGCGCGTCGGTCAGCGGGCGCCGCGGCCCGCCTTCTGCAGCGCGGGCTCGCCCGCGGCGTCGTCGTCGTGCACGTAGCGGCGCCCGCGCAGCAGCGACACCAGCGCCGCGACCAGCGACATCGCGATCGCCATGCCGAACACGATGACCAGGCCGTGGTGGAACGGCTCGGAGATCAGGTGCGGGAAGTACGAGCGGCCGGTGAGGGTGGCCACGTCGTCCGGCGCGAGGCCGCCGAGCACGTGGAACTGCGCGAGCAGGTTCTGGATGGGGTTGTAGCCGAGGAACGCGGCGAAGAGCGTGCCGACCGGCGGCAGTTCGCCCACCTGGGCGGCGGGCCCTGGCGGGACGCCGTGCTCGGTCAGGCCACGCGTCAGCGTCCTCGGCAGCGTGTCGGACAGTCCCGCGATCATCAGGGAGAAGAACACGCCGATCGACAGCACCATGCCGGCGTTCATGAAGGTGGCGCGCATCCCGGAGGCCACGCCGCGCCGGTCCGCCGGGACGGAGTTCATGATCGCGGTGGTGTTGGGCGCGGCGAACAGCCCGGAGCCGATCCCGTTGAGGAAGATCAGCAGCGCGAAGGTGGCGTACCCGAAGTCGGTCGGGATCACCAGCAGCCCGGCGAACGCCAGCGCCGACAGCACGAGGCCGCCGGAGGCGAACGCGCGGGCGCCGTGCCGGTCGGACAGGTGCCCCGAGATCGGCCCGGCGACCAGGAAGCCGGCGGTGAGCGGCAGCAGGTAGATGCCGGCCCACAACGGGGTGGCCTCGTAGTCGTAGCCGTGCAGCGGCAGCCAGATGCCCTGCAGCCAGATGATCAGCATGAACTGCATCCCGCCGCGCGAGATCGCGGCGAGCAGCCCGGCCAGGTTGCCGGCGGCGAACGCCCGGATCCGGAACAGGCTCAGGTGGAACATCGGCTGCTCGACCCGGGTCTCGATCCAGCAGAACAGCGCCAGGACGGCGACGCCGCCGATCATCCCGGCGAGCACCCAGGGGTTCGTCCAGCCCATGTCGTGCCCGCCGTAGGGCTGGATCCCGTAGGTGATCGCGGCGAGCAGCGCGGTCAGCCCGACCGCGAACGTCACGTTGCCGAGCCAGTCGATCCTCGCGCCGACCGCCCGCCTGGCGGTCTCGACCAGGCTCCGGTACGCCCAGAGCGTCCCGACGATCCCGATGGGCGCCGAGGCGAAGAACACCAGCCGCCAGTTGATCTCGCTCAGCAGCCCGCCGGCGACCAGGCCGATGAACGTCCCGGCGATGCCCGCGACCTGGTTGACGCCCATCGCCATGCCGCGCCGGTGGGCGGGGAACGCGTCGGTGAGGATCGCGGCCGAGTTCGCCATCAGCATGGCGCCGCCGATCCCCTGGAAGACCCGCCAGCCGATGAGCCAGAGCGCCCCGGCGCCCCCGTGCAGCGGGTCGAGCGCCAGTACGAGCGTCCCGACCGTGAAGACCGCGAACCCGGCGTTGTACATCCGGACGCGCCCGAACATGTCCCCGAGCCGCCCGAGCGTCACCACCAGCACCGCCGAGACGAGCATGTAGCCCATCAGCATCCAGAGCAGGTAGCTGACGTTGCCGGGTTCGAGGGGGTTCAGATGGATGCCGCGGAAGATCGCCGGCAGCGAGATGATCACGATCGAGGAGTTGACCGTGGCCAGCAGCATGCCGAGCGTCGTGTTGCTCAGCGCGATCCACGGATAGTGCTTGGACGGCACGCCGCGCCCTCCCCTGTCGGAGATACTTTCTTACGCTAACTAATCATAAACCCGTCGAAACCGGCCAGTCCGGATAGGCTTACTCCGGTGGACGGACGACACCGGCTGGACCTGAGCGACGAGGACCTCCTCGCCTTCTGGCGGGAGCGCCACCTGTGCACGCTCGTCACCCTCCGCCCGGACGGGACCCCGCACTCGGTCCCCGTCGGCGCGACGCTGGACGCCGGAACCGTCCGCGTGATCACTTCGGCCTCCTCGGCGAAGGCCCGCCATGTCCGCGACGCGGGCGCATCCGGCCTGCCCGCGGCCGTCACGCAGGTGGACGGCCGCCGCTGGTCGACCGTCGAGGGCCGCGCCGTCCTGCGGACCGACCCGGACTCGGTGGCCCACGCGGAGGATCTCTACACCGCCCGCTACAAGCCCCCGCGCCCGAACCCGAACCGCGTCGTCATCGAGATCACCCCGACCCGGGTGCTGGGCAACCTCTGACACCGCCTTCCGGCGGTGGGCGCCGGGACGGCGGTCAGTAGCCGTAGGCGACCGCGCAGCTCTGGCCACCGTCCACGGTGTCCCTGAAGTCGCCTTCGGTCACCCTGCCGAAGGAGTCGACTCCTCCGAGGCAGGCGTACCGGGGGCCGTCGTCGGCGGTCAAGCCGAGAACCATCCCGCCGCCGGGATCCAGCCTGATGGTCCGGGTGACCTTCATCGGCTTGCCGGCGGCGAACGAGAACAGGACGAAGCTCGGCGGGCGCGCCTTCCTCATCGCGCCGTAGCCCGCACGCCCGCCCGGGTTCATCACGGCCGTGGTGACCGCGGCGGAGTCGTCGGGCTGCCGGAACAGGACGCGGCCGTCCCGCAGATCGGCGCTCTGCCCGTTCGTGTCGAGGGCGTACACGGTGACGTTCCCGACCCTGCCCTCAAGGAAGGGATTGTGCGCGGCATCCAGCCGCACGTCGCTGACGGCGTAGCCGAGCGTGCGGCTGTCGCCCGCCCAGACGATCTCACCGACGAGTGAGGGGGCGGCCGTGCTCCAGGCTCGCGTCCGGCCCGAGCCGAGGTCGAGGACGGTCACCGTCGCCTGGGGCCGCGCGGCTTTCGCGCAGGGGGTCGTCGCGTAGGCGAGCCTTGCACCGTCCGGGCTCATGGCCAGCCCGGCCACGCGCGCCGGGACGGCGTCCGTGGCGAGCGGCCCGAGATCCTTCACCCGGCCGCCGCCGGTGAGGCGGAACCGGTGGAACCGGGTCGTGCACGTCTTCTCCTTGAAGGTGGAGAACACGAACACGCCCCCCGGCCCCTCGATGAGCGACCGCGCCGCTCCGGCCGCTCGCGGCGCGGGCACCGAGTCCAGAGGCGGCCCCCCGCCCGCCTGAACCGCCCTGACCTCGAACCACGGCTCCGGGCCGTGCCCCTGGGAGGCGCTTCCGAACCTGCCCACCGCGACGATGAAGCGCGGCCTGCGCTGCTCACCGGGCAGCGCGGTGGTGGCCGCCGACCCGTCCACCAGCAGGTTCACGGCGCCGATGGAGGCGGCGACGGACACGGCCAGCGCCAGTGGGGCCGCCCATCGCCGGACGGCCCACGACCTCGGCCGGGCTTCTTGCCGCTCGTCCCCTTCGTCCGCCATCTGATGATCATGCCCTCCGGGCGGGGCGCCGCGTCGCCATTTCGCTTCGAGCGCGGCGTCCCGCGGGCGCGCGCCAGCGTGCACCTCCGGTGTCGCGCGCCTGGTGGGCACGGTCCATCGGTGAGGGATCGCCAGTGCCCGCGGCGGCGCGTCCGGATCCGGCCAGGGCGGTCCTCAGGTCAGCCGCGGGCGGTGGCGACGGCCGCCTGGCCGAGGCTGATGCCGCCGTCGTTGGGAGGGACGCGGTGGTGGGTCAGCACGTCGAAGCCCGCGTCGGCCAGGCCGGAGACGGCGCGGCCGAGCAGGAGCATGTTCTGGAACACCCCGCCGGAGAGCGCGACCGTGCCGAGGCCCGTCTCCGACCTGATGCGGGAGGCCGCGGCGACGACGAGCGCCGCGACGCCGTTGTGGAACCGCGCGGCGATCGCCGGGACGGGGACGCCGGCCCTGAGGTCGCTCACCACCGCGTCCACGAACTCGCCGCCCGCGACCGTGAAGCCGGTCGTGCCGTTCAGCGCTGCTGGGTAGGCGCCGGTCTCCGCGGGGTCGGCGCACTGCTCCAGTTCGACGGCGGCCTGCCCCTCGTAGTTGACGCGGTCGCGGACGCCGAGGACGGCGGCGACCGCGTCGAAGAGGCGGCCCATGCTGGAGGTCGGCGGCGCGTTGACACCGCGCCGGGCCAGGGCGGTCACCGCGGCCCAGTCGGGGCGGCGGGCCACCGGCAGGTCGCCCGGGACCCCGTAGGCCGCCGCCATGCGCCACGGCTCGCGGATCGCGGCGGCGCCGCCGGGCAGCGGAACCGGTTCCAGATGCCCGGCGCGCTCGAAGCCGCGCAGGTCGGCGACCAGGAACTCGCCTCCCCACAGGGTGCCGTCGGTCCCGTACCCGGTGCCGTCGAACGCGACGCCGATCACCGGGCCGTCCGCGCCGTTGTCGGCGAGGCAGGAGGCGATGTGCGCGTGGTGGTGCTGGACAGCGATCCCGGGCAGGTCCTGGTCGAGCGCGTACTTCGTGGACAGGTACTCCGGGTGCGGGTCGTAGGCGATCAGTTCGGGCGCGATGTCGAACAGCCGCCGGAAGTGGCCGATGCCCTCCTCGAAGGCGCGGAGCGTCTCGTGGTTCTCCAGGTCGCCGATGTGGTGGGAGACGAACGCCCGGCCGTCGCGGGTCAGGCAGAACGTGTTCTTCAGCTCCGCGCCGCAGGCCAGCACCGGGCGGCCGGCGGGGACGGGGATCGGCTCCGGCGCGTAGCCGCGGGAGCGGCGGACGGGGAGCGGGCGGCCGCGGAACGTCCGCACCACCGAGTCGTCGGTGCGGGTGTGGATGGGACGGTCGTGCAGGAGGAAGGCGTCGGCGATGCCGGCGAGCCGCCCCAGGGCGTCCTCGTCACGGTAGGCGATCGGCTCGTCCGAGACGTTGCCGCTGGTCAGGACGACCGATTCGGTGACGAGCAGGTGGTGCAGCGGGGTGTAGGGCAGCAGGAGGCCGACGGACCGGTTTCCCGGTGCGACCGCGTCCGCCAGGGCGGCGCCCGGCCGGCGCCGCGCGAGCACGATCGGGCGCCGCGGCCCGGTGAGCAGCTCTTCCTCGGCGGCCGAGAGGTCGCACAGGGCCCGGGCCGCCTCCAGGTCGGGGACCATCACGGCGAACGGCTTGTCCTCGCGGTGCTTGCGGGAACGCAGCGCGGCCACCGCCCCCGGGTCCGCCGCCCGCGCCGCGAGGTGGTAGCCGCCGAGGCCCTTGACCGCGAGGACCCCGCCCCGCGCCAGCACCGCCCGCGCGGCCTCCAGGGGCTCGTCGGCGTGGGGGCGCAGGGCGAGGGACGGGCCGCAGGCCGGGCAGCACACCGGCTGGGCGTGGAACCTGCGGTCGGCCGGGTCCTCGTACTCGGCGGCGCACGGCCCGCACATCGCGAAGCCCGCCATGGTGGTGTTCGGACGGTCGTAGGGCACGCCCGTGACGATCGTGAAACGCGGCCCGCAACCCGTGCAGTTGATGAACGGGTACCGGTGGCGCCGGTCGCCCGGGTCGCGCATCTCGCGCAGGCAGTCGTCGCACGTCGCCGCGTCCCAGGACACGAGGGCCCGGCGCTCGCCCGACGCGTCGCTGCCCACGATGGCGAAGCCGCCGCGCCCCACGGCGTCCAGCTCCCGCGTGGTGACGCGCTCGACGAGGGCGAGCCGGGGCGGGCGCGTGCGCAGCCCGTCCAGGAACCGCCCGACCTTGTCGGGAGCGCCCTCGACCTCGATGAACACGCCGCCCGCGTCGTTGCCGACCAGCCCCGACAGCCCGAGGCCGGTCGCGAGGCCGTGCACGAAGGGCCGGAAACCGACGCCCTGCACGACCCCCTCGACGCGGACACCGACCCTGACGTCCACCCCGCCATTGTGCCCTGCCGGTCACCGTCGGTGACCGAAGGCTACCGAGCGTGTCCCAACGGACGACTCCGCGGCAGGAGGGGCGGACGCCGGGCGTGTTCGACGCCGGAGGTCACTGCTCCCCGGTGTACATGGCGATGGTGAAGTCCGCCGCGGTGCGGGCGGCGGCCTCGTCGGCGCCGGCCGCGACGTCGGCGGCGTACCAGCCCTCGCCGGCCTGCCGCGCGAACTCGCGGCCCTCCTCGGACATGGCCCAGGAGTCGCCGAGCTTGGCCCGGGCGTCCTCGCCGGACTCCACGTGGATGGTGAGGCCGAGGAGCCCCATGTCCCAGCCGATGCCGACGACGCCCGGGCCGAACTGGTTCTGCGAAGGGTCGACGAGGGCGGTGTGCTCCAGTTCGAACCGGGTCCGGCCGTCCGCCTCGGGGGTCAGCCGGACCTCGATCCAGGTGGTCTGGCCGCCGTACTCCCACGTCGCCGCGAACCCCTTCGGCGGGTCGCAGCGCTCGATCGTCCCGCTGGCGTTGCCCTCCAGATGGAAGCGGCCGCCGAGCCGCAGGTCGCCGGAGACGGGCAGGAACCAGCGGGAGATCCGCTCGGGGTCGGTGACGGCGTTCCACAGGTCGTCGACGCCGGTGTCGTAGACCCTGCTGATGGTCGCGGTCCTCGCGGTGCCGGACTCCAGCGCCTTCTCGCCCACCGTGCGGGTGACCGTGTTGATCTGGCCGGTGACTTCGATCATGTCTCGCTCCCTGGGTCGTCCTGATGCGTGCGGTGTGCGCGCTTCCCGCGGGCGATCTCGGTCGCCAGGGCGTCCAGACGCGGCGTCCAGGACCGGCGGAAGCGTTCGAGCCACGCGTCCAACTCCTGCAGCGGTGCTGAGTCGACAGCGTAGAGCCGGCGCGTCCGTTCCGCCCGCACGACGGCGAATCCGTTGTCGCGCAGCACCTTGAGGTGCTGGGACACGGCGGGCTGGGAGATCCCGAACTCCTTCCGGACGACCGCCGTGAGGGTGCCGGACGAGCGCTCGCCGTCGGCGAGCAGTTCGAGGATCCGGCGCCGGACGGGGTCGCCCACCACATCGAATGCGTGCACGTGACCCAAGTTACAGGCTCGGCTTATATAAGCCAAATCTCAAGTTCAGTGTCCGGCGAGAAGCCGCTCGAACGGGACGGGCGCCTCGTACGGATCGTCCTTCGGCGGGGCCGGACGGGCCTCCACCAGGGCGGCCAGTTCAGCTCCCGCCCGGGCGACGCGTTCGGGCAGGGCGGTTTCGGCGCTCCCCCAGTCCGCGGACGCCGCGAAGACGCCGGTCGGGACGACGCTAGCGCGCAGGTAGGCGAACAGGGGGCGCATCGCGTAATCGATCGCCAGGGAGTGCCGGGCGGTACCGCCGGTCGCGCCGAGCAGCACCGGCGTGCCCTCCAGGGAACCGCGCTCCAGGACGTCGAAGAACGTCTTGAACAGCCCGGTGTAGGACGCGTTGAAGACGGGCGTCACGGCGATGAGGCCGTCGGCGTTCGCCACCGTCTCGACGGCGGCGCGGAACGTCCCGGACGGGAAGCCGGTCAGGGTCGCGTCGACCATGGCGTGCGCGTGGTCGCGCAGCTCGACCGTCTCGACGGTCGCGTCCTCCCGGAGTGCGCCGACCGTCGCCTCGGCGAGGCGGTCGGCCAGGAGCCGGGTGGACGAGGGCTGCCCGAGCCCGGCGGAGACGACGGCGAGCGTGGTCATCGCACCTCCTCGGTGAGACGGGACGCGTGGGTCGGGGCGGTCGCCGGGACGTGCGCGGGACGCAGCGACTCGAACTCCTCGCGCAGCACGGGCACGACCTCCTCCCCCAGCATGTCGATCTGCTCCAGGACGGTCTTCAGCGGCAGGCCCGCGTGGTCCATCAGGAACAGCTGGCGCTGGTAGTCGCCGAAGTGGTCGCGGAACGTCAGCGTCTTGTCGATGACCTGCTGGGGGCTGCCGACCGTGAGGGGCGTCTCCGAGGTGAACTCCTCCAGGGAGGGCCCGTGCCCGTAGACGGGCGCGTTGTCGAAGTACGGGCGGAACTCGCGGACGGCGTCCTGGGAGTTCCTGCGCATGAAGACCTGGCCGCCGAGGCCGACGATCGCCTGGTCGGCGGAGCCGTGCCCGTAGTGCTCGTAGCGGCGCCGGTACAGGCCGATCAGGCGCTGGAAGTGGTCCGTCGGCCAGAAGATGTGGTTGGCGAAGAAGCCGTCGCCGTAGAAGGCGGCCTGCTCGGCGATCTCCGGGCTGCGGATCGAGCCGTGCCAGACGAACGGCGGGACCCCGTCCAGCGGACGCGGGGTCGAGGTGAACGACTGGAGCGGCGTGCGGTGCTTCCCCTCCCAGTCGACGACGTCCTCGCGCCACAGCCGGTGCAGGAGGTGGTAGTTCTCGATGGCGAGCGGGATGCCGTCGCGGATGTCCTTGCCGAACCAGGGGTAGACGGGGCCGGTGTTGCCGCGGCCCATCATCAGGTCCACCCGGCCGTCGGCGAGGTGCTGGAGCATCGCGAAGTCCTCGGCGATCTTCACCGGGTCGTTGGTGGTGATCAGCGTGGTCGCGGTCGACAGGATCAGCCGCTCGGTGCGCGCCGCGATGTAGCCGAGCATCGTGGTCGGGGAGGACGGCACGAACGGGGGGTTGTGGTGCTCGCCGGTCGCGAAGACGTCCAGGCCGGCCTCCTCGGCCTTGAGCGCGATCGCGACCATGGCCTTGATCCGCTCGGCCTCGGTCGGGACGCGCCCGTCGGTCGGGTCGGGGGTGACGTCGCCGACCGTGAATATCCCGAACTGCATGCCGGCCTCCAATAGTAGAACTTTCAATTATTCTACCGAACCGCGACCCCCGGGCGGGTATTCCTGCCCCGCCGCCCGGGAGGACGCGGTGACCGCCCCGCTAGGCGGCCGGAGCCGGCAGCAGCGGCGCCGGGCGCGGGACGGCGGGCAGGAAGAGGCGCCCGCTGAGCGCGCCCCGGACCGTCCGGACGCCGGCCACGGCCCAGGCCGTGACGAGAAGCAGGTAGAGGAGCACGGCCACGCCGGTCAGCGCGTCCAGGCCCGTGATCCGCGACAGGCCGGACGCGCCGGTCACGCACGTCCCGACCGGGAAGGTGAACGCCCACCACGTCATCGCGAACGGCATGCCGCCGCGCAGCGCCCGCAGGTTGGCGGTCGCCGCGATGCCCAGCCAGAGCAGCGCGAAGCCCATCACCGGCGCGCCGTAGAGGACGGCGAACGCGCGCGCCGCCGCCGCGTATCCGGGAGCGGCCTGCCCCGCCGCGTTCGCGATCTGCACGACGGCCGTGGTGGACTGACCGAGCGGCCCGAGCACGAGGAACAGCGTCGGCGTGAGGGCCACCGGTGACGGCGGCCCGCCGGCGAGCCGCGACCAGATGCCGGGCAGCAGGACCAGCGTGGCCAGCAGGCTCGCGCCGAACAGGCCGTAGCAGCCGAACATCATCGTGGCGCGGGCCTGCCCTTCCGGCAGGTGCGGGACGAGCGCGGGCCCGAGCGCCGCGGCGACCATCGGGGCGACGACGGGCAGCAGCCAGGTCGGGTTCGCGGGCCCCGGCCGGTGCCTGGTGATCATGAGGTAGGGGACGCCGGCGGCGGCCAGCACGGCGTAGAGGGTCCCGAGCGTCCAGAGGACGGCGTCCAGGGCGATCGCCGCCCGGGCGCCGATCACCTCGGGGCCGAGCATGAGCGTCCCGTAGCCGACGGCGAGCATCGCCATCGGCGGGCAGCCGTAGAACACCGCCGTGGCCGGGTTGTCCAGGAGCTGGGACCGCGCCACGTCCGTGTGCCGGGCGAAGTGGACGGCGCGCGCCGCCATGAGCGCGACGAGCATCAGCAGCGAGCCCGCCCACACGACCACGGCGAAGGCGTGCAGGCCGGGGACGTCGACCGGCAGCGCGTTCGCCCCGTTCGCAACGATCGACGTGCCCATGACGGCCGCGTACCAGTTGGGACCGAGATGCCGGAACGCCTCGGTCGGGCGGTCGAGCGCGCCCAGCAGGGCGCGGTTCGGGGTGGGAAGGCTCATGACGTCCAGGTTCCACCGCATTCGCGGACATCAGTAGAGGTCATGGCTCTATGGGGTCATAAAGCAAAGCTATGGGTCCGTAGAATCGGGGTCATGGCCGTCTCGCACCGCGTCCCCGACCTCGGCGCCCTCGAACTGCTGCTCGCCGTCGTCCGGCTCGGCAGCGTCGGGCGCGCGGCGGCCGAGGTCGGCGTCACCCAGCCCGCCGCCAGCGCCCGGATCCGCTCGATGGAGCGGCAACTCGGCGTGGCACTGCTCGAACGGTCGCCGCGCGGCTCCCGCCCCACCGAGGAGGGCGCGCTGGTCGCCGAGTGGGCCCGGCAGGTGGTCGCGGCGGCGGAGGCGCTCGACGCGGGGCTCGACGCGCTGCGGGAGCGGCGCGACGGGCGGCTGCGCGTCGTGGCGAGCCTCACGGTCGCCGAGTACCTGATGCCCGGCTGGCTGGTGACCCTCCGGACCGTCCGCCCGGGCGTCGCGGTGACCCTGCGCACCGCCAACTCGACCGTGGTCGCCGAGCAGGTGCGCGGCGGCGGCGCCGACCTCGGGTTCGTCGAGGGGGCGCGCACGCCGGCCGGGCTGCACGGCACCGTCGTCGCCACCGACCGGCTCGTCGTCGTGGTCGGCCCGCGGCACCCCTGGGCGCGGCGGCGCTCCGGGGTCCCGGCCGCCGAGCTGGCGCGGACGCCGCTCGTCCTGCGCGAGGAGGGGTCGGGGACGCGCGAGGTCCTGGACCGGGCGCTGGCCGCGCACGGCGGGACGGCGTCGCCGATGCTGCAGCTCGCGTCCACCACCGCGCTGAAGGCGGCGGCCGTCTCCGGAGCCGGGCCGGTCGTGGTGAGCGATCTGGCCGTCGCCGACGAGGTGGCCGCCGGGCGGCTGGTCTGCGTCCCCGTCCCCGAACTGGATCTCGCGCGCCCGCTGCGCGCGGTCTGGCCGGCGGGCCGGCGCCCCGCCGGTCCCGCCCGCGACCTCCTGGGCCTGACCCGCGCGTCCCGCGCCGGCGGCTAGCCGTGTTCCGAAGTCCCGGCCCACTTCGCTCGCCTGGCGGCTCGCGGCGTGACCGGGCCTGGGCGCTCGGGCCGGCGGTCAGCGGTCGAGCGGGACCTCGGCCCCCGGGTGGGGCGCGCCGGCGGCGGTGAACACGGTCTGGATCTCCAGCGCGATCGCGATCTCGTCGCCGAGCATGACCCGGTCGCCCTGCAGCGGGATGTTGAACTCGATGCCGAAGTCGCGGCGGCTGATGGAGGCGGTCGCGGTGAATCCCGCGCGGACGCCGCCCCACGGGTCGGGGCCCACGCCGTGGAACTCGGTCAGCAGCCGGACCGGACGGGTCACGTTCTTGATCGTCAGGTCGCCGAGCAGGTGGTAGCGGGGGGTGCGGGCGCGGCGGCCGGTCTTGGCACGTTCCACGCCGGTGCCGGCGAAGCTCATCACCGGATGGCGGCGCACGTCGAGGAAGTCGGCGGAGCGGACGTGCTCGTCCCGCTCGGCGCTGCGGGTGTCGATCGATCCCATCCGGATCTCCGCCCGGGCGGTGGACTCCATCGGGTCCTCCCCGATCACGATCTCGCCCTCGAAGTCCGGGAACGAGCCGCGCACCGTCGTCATCAGGTGCCGCACCGAGAAAGTGATCTCGGAGTGGACCGGGTCGATGGCCCAGCGGCCGGCTTCGAGGTCGGGTACCTCGCCACCCATAAATCCCCCAAAAGTCAGATAACTCGGCAAAAGTACCCCAAAACTCACTCTGGTCTGTCCGGGCTCCGAGGGGGAATGCTTCGTACATGATCGGTGAACACGTGCTGGCCGGATACGTCCCCGACGCGGGCGGCCGGGAGGCACTCGACCTCGCCCGCGGGATCGTCGCGCTGACCGGCGGCCGCCTGAGCGTGGCGACCGTCCATCCGCCGGACCTGCCCGCCGCGGCCGGCGAGGCCCGCGCGCTCCTGGACCAGGTGGCCGACCTCCTGGACGGCGAGCCCGCGGACCTGCTCGTCCAGGAGGGCCGCAGTGTCGGGCGCGGCCTGACCGTCCTCGCCAGCCGGATCGGCGCCGACCTGATCGTCGTCGGCTCCCCCGAGGGCGGCGCCCGCGGCCGCATCGGCGTCGGCGCCGCCGCCGACCACCTGCTCCACTCGGCGACCGAGGCCGTGATGCTCGCCCCGTCCGGCCACCGGCCGTCCGACGAGCTGGCCCGGATCACGGTCATGTACGTGCGGCGGCCCCAGTGCGACGAGGCGGTCATCCGCGCCGCCCAGGCCGCCGAGCGGCTGGAGGTGCCGCTCCGGCTGGTCACCCTGGCCATCGGCGACGTCAACCCCGAGCCCCTCCGCGACGACCTCGCCCTTGCCATCCGGCTCGCCCTGGACTCAGCGGAACTGGTCCCCGAGGACGTCACCGCCGAGGTCGCCGAGGGCGACGACGTCGCGGACGCGCTCGAGGACGTGGACTGGCCCGAGGGCGAGCTGCTGGTCTGCGCGTCCAGCGAGGACGCCGCCGCCCACCGCGTCTTCCTGGGCGAGGTGGCGCTCAAGGTCCTGCGCGCGGCGCCCTGTCCGGTCGCCGTCCTCCCGCGAGGCTACTACTGAGTAGTCCCTTATGACCGTTTCCCTGGAAGCGGTTGCCGCCCACCGTTTACCTCGGCTACATTCCGTCGAGATCGGAACGTGACCTTGGACCGGGGCGCGTTCCGTCCCCCGGTCGGGCGCCACCTCGCCCGAACGAGCGAGGCGCGTCAGGAGCGAGATGGACCCGATCGGCAAGAAGCTGCTCGACATCGCCACGAAGGAGCTCGGGTACACCGAGAAGGGCGACGGCTACACCAAGTTCGGCGAGTGGTACCGCAAGAACCTCGACGGCGACCACGACGAGTACTTCTCGACGGCGCCCTGGTGCGACATGTTCCTCGCCTGGGCCGCCGACAAGGCCGACGTCGCCGGCCAGGCCGGGCAGTTCGCCTCCACCATCGACCACGCCAAGTGGTTCAAGAAGAACGACGCCTGGGGCCACGACCCCGAACCCGGCGCCATCGTCTTCTACGACTGGAACGGCTCCGGCGACATCGACCAGATCGACCACGTCGGCATCGTCGAGAAGGTCGACGGCCACACGCTCCACACCATCGAGGGCAACGCCGACGGCTACAAGCTCATGCGCAAGACCCGCGACATGGACTCCGTCGTCGGCTTCGGCTACCCGTCCAAGATCAAGGTCGAGGCCAAGTACACCCCGAAGCACGCCGCGCCCGCCCCCGCCGTCGACCAGGTCGGCGCCCCCGCCGCCACGACGCGCACCCACGAGCAGCAGCAGCACTCCCCCACCCCCGAGCACGTCCCCGCCCAGGAGGTCGTCCTCGGCGGCATCCTCGCCTTCGTCCTCTGCGGCACCGTGGCCCTCGCGGCCGGACGCGCCGCCGCCGCGAAGGCCCCCACGTCGCCGCCCATCCGCGTCCGCAAGCGCGGCAAGCACCACCGCCCCGCCACCCCGGTCGCCCTCCCCGCCGACGTCACCCCCGCCGACCTCGACGCCGCGGACGCCGGCACCACCGTGATGCCCGCCATCTCCCTCGCCGCCGCCCACGCGGCCGAGGACCGCGAGTTCTGGGGCCGCATCGCCCACCTCGAAGAGGACAGCGAGCTCGACTTCTGGAACACCCTGCACGCCGAGCTCACCGACTCCGCATCCGACCGGTACGCAAGCACTCCAGGATTCCGCTAGAGTTGTTCGTGCGAGCCCGGGGGGCGACCCCCGGACCGGCACGCGGACGTGGCTCAGTTGGTAGAGCATCACCTTGCCAAGGTGAGGGTCGCGGGTTCGAATCCCGTCGTCCGCTCTGAGAGGCCCCCGTCAGGCAGGCCTCGCTCTGGTGGAGTGGCCGAGAGGCGAGGCAACGGCCTGCAAAGCCGTGTACACGGGTTCAAATCCCGTCTCCACCTCGCAGCACACGCAAGGGCGATTAGCTCAGTGGGAGAGCGCTACCTTGACACGGTAGAGGCCACTGGTTCAATCCCAGTATCGCCCACGAGTCGGGCCATCCTGGTCGGCGCCTATGGCGCCTTCCCCGGTGGCCCGCAGTGCTTTTCTGGGGGGCGACCCCCAGACCCCCGATGTGGGGGACTCCGTCCCCCACGCCCCCTGCGTGCGGGCTGAGCTTTCTGGCGCGTCCTCGGGGGTCACTCAGCTGGGCTTCCTGATCTTTCCCTCTCCTCCGCTGGCTGTAGAGCGGCGTTGGGACCACCTGGCCGATCTCGGGCGAGGCTGAGGTGGTCACAGCAACTCGGGCCCAGCCCTATCGGGTCAGCGGCGGACGCGGTAGCGGATGTGGGTGGCCTCGGGCGTGTCGATCACCTGAATGATCTCCAACTCGATCTCCGACGGCAGGACGTCGAACAACCGGCGCCCCGCGCCCAGGAGTACTGGAATGTGGTGGATCTGCACTTCGTCCAGCACTCCGGCCTCGAGGGCCTGCTGCACTGTGTAGGCGCCGCCACGAATCTGGACGTCCCGTTCCCCGGCGGCGGCCTTCGCCTGCGCCATCGCGCTTTCGATCCCGTCGTTCACGTAGGTCACCAGCGGATAGCCCCACCTGGCGGCCGGGCCGGGCGGCCGGTGGCTGGGGACGAAGATCGGGAGACCGCCGTGGGAGCCGCCCCAGTGGTCCATGAGCTCAGCGGTCCGCCGTCCCGCGAGGATCGCGCCGGCCCCGTTCCATTCGTCCTGGAACTGCTTGACCGGCTCGGGATGCCGGTCCGAGTCAGCCCACTTGTGCAGCCGCTCGCCGTCGTCGCCACCGAGGAAGTCGTTGGGATCGGCGATGTACCCGTCGAGGGACATCGACATGTCGAGCACCGATTTGGACACGGCCCACTCCTCGTTTCACGGCGTGGCCCCTCGGCCACCGCCTGCTCCCGGGTCCGGAGATAAACTGTGTCCCCCGAACACTGTGTACGGTAGAGACAGTTTCGACGGTTGGCAAGCGGGAGGCGACGTGGCGGTCAACGAGGATCCGAGGACACTGGCGGAGCTGTTGTGGGGCCTGCGGAAGCCGCGCGTCAGAGGCCCCAGGCCCGCCTTCGACCTCGCCCAGCTGGCCGACACCGCCGTCAAGGTCGCCGATGCCGAGGGCCTGGAGGCGGTCTCCATGCACCGCGTCGCCGCCGAGCTCGGCCTCACCAAGATGGCCCTGTACCGCTACGTCAAGGGCAAGACAGAGCTGATGGCCATCATGGTCGAGGCGGCGGTCGGCACACCCCCCGACCTGAGCGGGGCGGCCGGCTGGCGGGCCAAGCTGGAGGAGTACGCCCGCGGACTGTCCGCCGCCTGGCAGCACCACCCCTGGCTGCCGTCGGTCACCGTGGGCGACCGTGTCATGGGCCCACGTGAGGCCGCATGGTCCGAAAGAGCCCTCAGCGCCCTCAGCGACACCCCCCTGACCGAACGCGAACGGCTCGACGCGGTCATGACGGTGTCCCATCACATCCGCGCCACCCACCCGGCCGCCACCCAAGGCACTCAGACCTGGACGGACGGCAGCGCCGCCCCCGTCATGCGCGAACTGCTCCTCCTCAACGCCGACCGCTTCCCGCTGCTTGCCACCACCGTGGCCATCCCCTCGACCACCACGACCCGGGAGTTCGGCCTCCTCGCCCTCCTCGACGGTCTCGAACGCACCATCGCTCAACGCACCCACAGCAACGGCGACGAACAAACGGCTTCGCGCCCAGATCCTCCATAAGCGATCTGCCCACCGACGGCCGGATTCCGGCTGGTGCCACTCCCGCGACCCTGTGAACCGGAGTCGAGCAGATGAGCGGGGAGGCCGAACCCGGTTACCCGGTGCGCCTATGGCGTGACGGCGCGGGGCATGGGCGTGCGGCTCAGCGTTGCGGTTGCGGGGTGAAGGCCGCCGCGCGGGCATAGAGCTTGTACAGCTTGAACTGGCCGGCGAAGGAGAGGCCGCAGGCGTTGTCGAGGACGCGGGTCGCCTTCTCGTTGCTGAGGGTGGTGCCCCGCGCCCCGGGGTGGTCGATCTGGCCGCCCATGAACACCTGCATCCTGGTCAGCATGTGGTCGCGCTGGTCGGTGTTCATCCCGTGCCAGGAGTGGCACGTCACCGCCGCGAGCAGCGCGTCGTTGAGCTCCCCCGTCGCGCCGTGGTCGTGGCCGTCGGCGGGCGCGGCCTTCCCGGCGGCCGGGGACTTGAACCAGGGGCACGGGCCGCCGGGCTTCAGGTCGGACATGCAGACGATCAGCTCGGCCTCGTTCTCGAGATTGCCGAGGCCGATGCTCAGCCAGGGGACCTTGCCGTTCAGGCAGTCGGGCAGGTTCTTCGGGGAGCCGGTCGCGTTGCCGTTGGAGTACCAGCAGTTCCCCACGTTGCCGGGGAACGCGTCCCACCAGAAGTCGACGCCGTTGCCGGACATCGTGTTGCCGTGGAACGAGTTGCGGTGGGACGTGGACAGCTTCAGCGGGTCGCAGCCGGTGATGGGGCCGTTTCCGGGCCCGCAGACGAAGGCGTCGGGGACGGCGAACAGCATCGCGCCGCGCCTCCTGTTGTCGCGGAAGCGGTTGTCGCGGACGACGTTGTCGTCGCCGCCCGCGATCCACATGCCGGTGCCGACGGGGACCGGCACCGTCGGCACGACGTCGCTGCCGGGCAGGTAGGGGTTGAAGTTGTTGGAGAAGAAGTCGTTCTTCTCGATCAGGTCGCCCTGCTGCGGGAAGCCGGGGTGTCCCGCCGCGGTGAACACGTCGGTCGTGAAGCCGAGGGCGTTGCCGTAGAAGTTGTTGTGGTGCAGCCAGGTGCCGCTGCCGTCGGTGCCGGAGTAGCCGCTGGTGTTGTGGTGGGAGTCGCAGTAGCGGATCTCCTGGCTGTAGCGCGCCGTCGGATAGAACTTCGGGTCGCGGCCGGCCGAGGTCTTGGCGCCCGACCCCGGGTAGAGGCCGGAGTCGCCGTTGCCCGCCGCCTCGCAGTTCTGCATCACGCCGTGGTCCTCGACGAAGGTGAGCACGCCGTACTCGCCCGCGTAGAAGGTCTTGAAGCGGTCGAGCAGATACCCGTTGCTCTCCAGCACGTAGATGTCGTGCTCCTCGGCGTGCCGGACGGTCACGTTCCGCAGGACGAAGCCGTCGGCCCGGTCGGCGCGGATGCCCACGTCCTTCGCCGAGCGGCGCGGGCCGCCGTTGCCCGACGCGGGGTCGCCGGCCTCCACCACCACGTCGTCCGCGCTGACGCCGGACCCTTCGAGCTGGAGGTTGCAGCGCACGCACGCGCCCCGGTTGGGGATGCCGTGCCGGTCGACCAGCGGCGGGTCCGGGTCCTTGCCGGAGCCCGGCGAACGGCCCAGGACGGCGATGAGGTTGGCGTCGTTCTGGCACATGTACTCGCCGAGGTAGGAGTAGGCCCCCGTGGTCAGCTTGTACGGGTCGCACGCCTTGTCGTGGGTGGGCTTCGCGCGGGAGGTGGGCTCGGTGTAGACGCCCGGCAGGACCACGACACGGTCGTTGTTGCCCGAGGCGGTCACCGCGGGCTGGATCTCGCCGTACCGGCACCGCGCGGCCAGCGCCCGGTTGATCCGCGTGAGCTCCCGCGCCTCCGCGGCGCCGAACCGCCGGTGGTCGTGCGGCCGGATGTCGTAGCCCGACTTCCGCGCCCGCCTGATCGAGGCCTCCAGCCGCTTGAGCGAGTCGGGGCGGCACACCACGCGGGTCGTGCTGCCCTTGGTCGTCGCGAGCGACGAGGCCAGGCTCCTGGCCTTGGGCACCGCGCCGCCCGCGCACGGGCTGACCGAGCAGTCCGGGCCGGGCAGCGGCCAGTACGAGGGACGCTCGATGTGCGCGTCCGCGCTCACCATCAGCCCGAGGACCAGCCCGGACGCCGTGGCGACGACCAACCAGAGCCTGCCGAGAAACCGTCTGCCCATCAGCCAACCTCGTCCCGAACGCCTGCTCGGCCTGCGGACCACGAAATTTGAACGAAATTCACGTTCAATCTAGCGACGATGCGGGCCGCTTCAAGGTCCACAACCGGTCACCGCGGCCACTGGGGCGGCGCGAGTACGATGGCGCCGCACTGCCCAGGGTCCACCGGCGCGAAGGATTGGAGGAGGGTCTCCTCGTGAACGGCTGGGCCCTCTCGCTCGTCCTCGTCGCCGCCGTCGTGCACGCGTTCTGGAATTTCTCCGCGAAGCGGGTCGGCGACGGAGGGGCGCCGTTCGTCTTCCTCTACTACACCGTTTCGGCCATCGTGTTCGCCCCGGCGGCGCTGGTCTTCCTGGCGGTGACCCCGCAGCGTCCGCAGTGGACATGGCTGCTCGCGGCGCTGGTGACCGCGATCCTGCACGTGGCGTACGGGATCGTGCTGCAGCGCGGGTACGCCGTCGGCGACCTGTCGGTGGTCTATCCCCTGGCCAGGGGCACCGGGCCGCTGCTGTCGGTGCTGGTGGCGGTCCTCTTCCTCGGCGAGAAGCCCGGCCTGCCCGGGCTGGTCGGCGCGCTCCTCGTGATCGTCGGCATCCTGGTCGTCAGCGGCGGCGCACCGGCGGAGGGAGGCGCCTCGCCGGCGCGCCGGCGCGCGGGCGTCCTCTACGGCGTGCTGACCGGTGTCGTGATCGCCGGCTACACGCTGTGGGACGCGCATTCGGTCACGGGGCTGGCGGTCCCGCCGCTGGTCTACTTCGGCTCCGGCGCGCTCGCCCAGAGCCTGATCCTCGCGCCGTACGCGTTGCGGGACAGGGCGCGGGTCGGCCGCCTGTGGCGCGACCACCGGCGCGAAGTGCTCATCATCGGCCTGCTGTCGCCGGTGGCGTACCTGCTCGTGCTCTTCGCGCTCCGGATCGCGCCGGTCAGCCTGGTCGCTCCCGCCCGCGAGCTGAGCATCGTGCTCGGCGGACTGGCCGCGTGGCGGGTCCTGGGCGAGGCGAACGCCGTCCGCCGCCTGGCGGGCTCGGCCGTGGTGCTGGCCGGGATCGCCGCCATCGCGATGGCCTGACCTCCGCGGCGGCGGTCAGAAGGCGATGGCGACCTTGCCCCGGGCGCGGCCGCGCTCGATGTAGCGGAGGGCCTCGGGGAGCTCCGCGAACGGGTAGGTCCGGTCGATGACGGGCGTGACCCGCTCCTCCTCCATCAGTTCGGCCAGGAAGCGCAGGTCCGCGGCGTTGGGCCGCCAGCCGACGTGGTCGATGCGCTGGCGGACGAAGGGGGAGGCCAGGGCGCCGCGGACGATCTGCCCCGCGGGGCCGAGCAGCCCGCCGCGCGGCGAGGCGATGCCGCCCACGATCACCAGCGTGCCGCGGGACGTCAGGCAGCGCCGCAGTTCGGCGAACGGCCGGTCGCCCACGATGTCCATGAGCAGGTCGTACCGTCCTTTCCGCTGCGTGAAGTCCTCACGGGTGTAGTCCACGACATGGTCCGCGCCCAGGGAACGGACCAGTTCGAGGTTGCGGATGCTGCACACGCCGGTGACCTCGGCTCCGAACGCCTTGGCGAGTTGGACGGCGAACGTCCCGACGCCGCCGGAGGCGCCGTTGACGAGGACCCGCTGCCCGGCGGAGATCCTCCCCGTGTCCCGCAGTCCCTGCAGCGCGGTGTGCGCGGCCATCGACACGGATGCCGCCTGCTCGAAGGTGAGGCGGGCCGGCTTGACCGCCAGCCGGTCCCGCGGAACGGCGGCGGCCTCGGCGAACGAGCCGAGGCGGACCTCTCCGAAGACCTCGTCGCCGGGGCGCAGCCCCGTCACCGCGGGGCCCGTCCGCTCCACGACTCCGGCGAGGTCGGCGCCGAGGACGAGGCCCGGCCTCGGCCGCCGCAGGCCGCAGCTGAGCCGGACCAGCTTCGGGTCGGCCCGCAGGTGGCGCCAGTCGTAGGGGTTGACGGCCGCCGCCCGCACCCGCACGAGCACCTCGTCGGGGCCGATGGCGGGTTCGTCGACGTCCTTCAGGGCCAGCACGTCGGGCGGGCCGTAGCGGTCCCAGGTCCAGGCCTTCATGGCGGCCCTGGGGTGCGCGGGGGCGGGGGAAGCGTCCGTCGTACGCCGTAAGGTTCTCATACGCCGTAAGGTAATCGTACGGCGTAAGGCAGTCAAGGGGCGCGGCGTGGCGGACTTCCGGCGGGCAGCGTCCGGTAGGGGGTCAGGCGCCGGCGGCTCGGCGCCGCTCCAGCCCTTCGAGGATCAGGTCGAGGGCGAACTCGAACTCGAACTGGTCGTCGCAGAAGCCCAGGGTGCCGTCCGGATCGTCGTGGACGGCGTCCGCGAGCATCCCGGCGAGGTGGGGGAACCGGCCGGCCATCTGCTCCATCACCGCGGGGTCGCCGGCGGCCTGGGCCTCGCCGGGCTGGAACAGCTCCTGAGCGAACCCGAGGGCCCGGCTGCCCAGGACGTGCAGCGCGCGGTGGGACAGGTCGTACGAGAGACCGCCCGCCCGGAGGAGCCCGACGACCTGGTCGTAGTACGCGATGACGAACGGGTTCACGGTGCTGCGGGCGCCGAGCAGCCCCGGGGCCCAACGGTGGCGGAGCAGGACGGCCCGGGCGGCCAGGATCCGCGCGCGCAGCGCCGCCCGCCAGTCCCGCTCGGGAGGCGGGGCGTCGGCCTTCTCCACCGCCTCCATGATCTCGTCGAGGACCACCTCGACCACGCCGTCGAGGACCGCCTCCTTGTTGGCGACGTGGTGGTACAGCGACATCGCCTCGACCCCGACCTCCTGCGCGAGCCGGCGCATGGTGAGCGCCTCGAGGCCGTCGCGGTCGGCGAGGCGCACGGCCGCCCGCAGCACCCGCCCGCGGCTCAGCGGGACGCGCGGCCGCTCGGCCGCCTCGTCGGCGCCGGTCCGTGAACTCATGGATCTTCCTCCCGACGCACCCTACCCGTACACGGTAAGTCTCCCGCAGGCGCGTCCCGTGCCGGCCGGCATCCGCCGCCCCCGTTCCGGTCGCACCCATCGGCTATTCTTTGCCACCCCGAAAAAGGGTCGACAAATGTCGGAGGTTGACGCTTTATTCGCTGCCGTGGGTTCTGAAGTGCCCGCCCGCCCGAACGCTTCCCGAAAAGGCTCTGAGCATTCGCCCAACTCCATGGCGATAAAGCGGAGCCGTCCGAAATAATGGCGTTCCTGACGGCTCAAGGCGGTGAGCGGTGGGCGGACCGGCCCTCGGCGGGAGCAGGGCGCCGTGGCTCGCACGCGTGCTGGACCCGCGGGACAACGTCACCGGGACGGCGTTCCTGATCAGCGACCGCCTGGCGTTGACCTGCGCTCATCTGATCGGCTCGCCGGGCCGGGCGGCGGTGGTCCCGCTGGAGCTGCCGGCGCTCGGCCAGAAGCGCGCGGCCGAGGTGCTGCCCGGCGGCTGGTTCCCGCCGGCGGGCGACGGGCGGGGCGACGTGGTGGTCCTCAGCCTGCTCGGTCCTCCGGTGAACTGCGACCCGCTGCCGGCCGTGCGGACCGCCGACGACTTCGGGGCCACGGTGCGGATCTGCGGCTTTCCTTCCGATGGTGACGAGATGATGTGGGTCTCGGCGCGGGCCACGGGCTCCCGGACGCTCGGCGTCGACCTGCCCGTGGCGCCGGGGTTCAGCGGGGCGCCCGTCCTGTCGGCCGAGGCCGGCGAAGTCCTCGGCATGGTGACGTCGGCCTCGATGGCGGAGCAGGAGGTGCGGATGCTCCCGGTGCGGGACATCGCGGACCTGTGGCCGCCGCTGGCGGACGGGGCGGCGAGACCCCGTCACGACGACGGGGCCCTGTCACTGGCCGACCTCGGCGTCCTGGTCGACGCGCTCGCGGCCGTGCCCGGCCTCTCCGAGCCCCGCATCCGGTCGGTGTACGCCGACATGCTGGAAGAGCGCCTGGGCTCGCGTCCCCGGATCGGCCTGGCGGACGCCACCCGCAGGGAGCTGTGGGGCCTGGCGCGATGGTGCGCCGGGCTCGGCGGGGGGCTGCACGCGCTGCTGGAGGTGATCAGGACCTTCCACCCGGCGAGCGCGGAGGCCGACCTGCTCACCCGCCAGATCGAGCGCCTGGTGCCGCCGCCCCTGCTCACCGGCGCGGAGCGGCGGGAGCTGCTCGAACTGGTGCCGCTGGTCCGCGGGGCGGAGGAGCTCCAGCCCTCGGGCGCCGGACGGTTCGCGTCCCGGCTCGGCCCGGGGGAAGGCCTCGCCGACCTGGTGCACCGGCTGGAGGACGCCACCGCGCCGCCGGACGGAGTGCCGCCGCTGCTGGACTTCGTGTCCCGGCTGGCCGCGGACGAGACGTCCGCCCTCGGCCCGGCACTGCGCGACTGGACCGTCCGGGTCGCGCGGCGCATCGGCCTCCCCCTGGAGCAGGTGCGGACCGCGCCGGCGCCCCAGGAGCTCACCGCCGGCAGGAGCCACTCCTACCTGACGATCCAGCTCGAAGAGGACGGCCTGGACGCCCACCGGTTCCTGACCACCGTGTCGCTCCATCCGGAGGAAGGGCCACCGGTGCCGCTGCTCGTCTCGGACGAGCCGAGGACGCTGGAGCAGACCGAAGCGCGGATCCGCGCCCTGCTCCCCGAGGCCAGGGCCCGGCTCTCGCCCCCCTCCGACGAACTGGTGATCGAGTTCATCCTGCCGGCGGCCCTGCTCGGCGCCCCGGTCGACCAGTGGCGGCTGGATCCCGGCACCCCGTCGGAGCCGCCCATCGGCGCGCGGTTCCCGATCGTGGTCCGCAGCCTCGACCGCATGCGCGCCCACGGAGGCCGGCCGGGCGGGTCCCGCCCGCGCCGGCCGGACCCGGACCCGGTCGTGGCGGCGGTGCTCCTGGAGGCCGCCCAGCGAGATCTTCCGAAGGCGGCGGGGCGCCCGGTCGTCCTCCTCACGGGCGGCCGCCGGCAACTCCGTCTGGCACTCGCGGCGGGGCTGCCGGTCGTCTTCTGGTCGAGCGGCGACCCCGCGTCCGACGAGGCGGACGAGCTCCAGAGGTCGCTGGAGGGCAGGCGGCTCGCCGACCTGCCCGAGGCGATCCGCGATCTCCAGCGGGACGGTTACGAGGCGTCCGGCGACCTCCCCCACCGATTAGTGCTGATCTGGGACGACCCCGCACGGTTCCCGAGCGATCGGCCGGACCCCTTACACGTCCCCGACCGTGCAGAGGAGACATCCTGATGGCCCAGCCCGACCCCTACGGCGGGGGGTACGTCTACCAGGGCACCGGCGAACCCCATGACGGGATCGACAGACTGCCGGCGCCGCCGCCCTGGTCGGTGTTCGACGACGGTCCGGTCACCTACGAGGTGCCGGAGGGCGTGCGCCGGGCGCAGCGGGCGCAGTCGTACCGGGCGGACGACATGACCGTGCAGATGGTGAACGCCGCCCTCCTGCTGCGGCGCCCGCTCCTCGTCACCGGAAGTCCGGGCAGCGGCAAGTCGAGCCTCGCCTACAGCATCGCCTACGAGCTGAAGCTCGGCCCCGTCATCCGCTGGCCGGTCACGCGCGGATCGACCCTGCGCTCCGCGCTCTACTCCTACGACGCCATCGGCCGCCTCCAGGAGGCCTCCACGCCCGCCGGCCTCGGTCCGCCGTCCCAGAGGATCGGGGACTTCATCCGCCTCGGCCCGCTGGGCACCGCCCTGCTGCCGACCCGGCGCCCCCGGGTGCTGCTGATCGACGAGTTCGACAACAGCGACTTCGACCTCCCCAGCGAACTGCTGGCGGTGCTGGAGGAGGGCGAGTTCATGATCCCGGAACTGATGCGGGGGGCCGGGGCGGACCGCCTGGAGGCGGAGGTCGTGACCGAGGACGGCCGGCCCGCCGTGGTGCGCGGCGGCCGCGTCCGGTGCCGCCACCTCCCGATGATCGTCGTGACGAGCAGCGGCGAGCGCGAGTTCCCTCCCCGCTTCCTGCGGCGGTGCCTGCGCCTGGACGTCGCCCGGCCCGAAGCCGAGCGGCTGCTCTCGATCGTCACGGCCCATCTCGGGACCGAGTTCACGGCGCGCGGCATCAAGCTGATCGAGGAGTTCCTCAACGGCCGCGACCGGGCCGACCTCGGGGTCGACCAGCTGCTGAACGCGATCTTTCTGACCGCGTCGTGGGCGGCCCCGGACGCCGAGCGGCTCGCCGAGACCCTGCTGCGGAGCGCGGAGGCCGGCGAGCTCCCATGATCGAGCGGCTGTTCGGCGAACTCGGCGCCCTCGGCCTGACGGGCCGGGAGGTGGCCGACGCGCTGTGGCTGGCCGCGCACATGCGGGTCGATCACCGTCCCGCTCCGGCTCCCGCCGTCCGGTACGGGGTGTACGAGCCGGATCTGGCGACGATGCCGCGCCCCGCCGATCTCGCGAGGGCGCTCAGGCCGCTGCGCGACGGCCGGGCCACGGCCGCGACGCCGCGGGACGGGGAGGTCCTCGCGCCGGGCGGGCGCGGCCTGCTCCCGCCCGTGGACGCGCCCCGCCGGGACCACCGGACCGAGCTCGTCCTCGTCGTCGACACCGGCGAGTCCATGGACGTCTGGCGCCCGGTCGCCCGCGCGCTGCGGATGATGCTGGGGCAGCTCGGGGCGTTCGGCGCCGTCCGCGTCTGGACGGTCGACTCCGATCAGAGGGCGGGCGGGGACCCGCCGGTCCTGGGCACCGGGGCCGGGGCGCGGGGGCGGCGGCCCGGCGAGGTCGTCACGCCCTCGGGACGGCAGCTGGTCCTCGTGCTGAGCGACTGCGTGGGGGCCGCCTGGCGCTCGGGCGCGATGGCGCGGCTGCTGGCGCGGTGGGGGCGCAGCCAGCCGACCGCGATCGTGCAGATGCTGCCGCAGCGGCTGTGGCGGCGGACGGCCCTGCGGCTCACGCGGGTCCGCTGGCGGTGCGGGTCCCCGCCGGGCACGCCCAACGACCGGCTGGTCTGGCAGGACCGGGCCGACGCCCGGCAGCCGGGCGGCGTGCCGGTCCCCGTTCTGGAGTTCCAGCCCCGCTGGTTCGGGTCCTGGGCGACCGTCGTCTCCGGGGAGGGCACCGGATGGGCGCACGGCGTGGCCTACGTGATCGGCTCCGACGACCTCGCGGAAGCGCGTGAGGAGCCCGGCGCGGAGGACGGTCCAGCGGATCCCGCCCGCGACGCGCCGTCCGCCTCCGAGCGCGTGCTGGCCTTCCTCGCCTCCGCGTCCCCCGAAGCGCTGAGCCTTGCCGGCTACCTCGCGGCCGCGCCCCTGTCCCTTCCGACCATGCGGCTCGTCCAGCGCGAGATGGCGCCGCACACCCAGACCGGGCACCTCGCCGAGTTCCTGCTGAGCGGGCTCATCCTTCGCGTCTCGGACACTCCGGACCGTGCCGAGTACGACTTCCGGCCCGGCGTCCGCGACATCCTGCTCGCCCGCCTGACGCGCACCGAGGCCATGCGCGTCCTCGGCGTCGTCTCGGACGCGCTCAGTTCGCAGCGGCCCGGCCTCGCCCCCGCCCGCCCGACGGGCGAGGAGGCCGGGCCGGGATCCCGGGCGCGCGTCAGCCAAACGGTGCTGCGAAGCGTCGTGCGCCCCCTCCCCGTCCGCACGCCGGACACGGCGCGCGTGGCGGAGTCGCCATCGACCGGACGACCGCCTCCCCTGCCCCATCGCCCGCCCCGGTCGCCGGCCGTGTGGGGCGCCGTCCCCGGCAGGAACCCCGACTTCACCGGACGCCGGAGCACGCTGGAGGAACTGCGCGGCGCACTCCACGTCGGCGGTTCGCCACTCCCCTTCACCCTGTTCGGGATGGGCGGGGTGGGCAAGACGCAGCTCGCCATCGAGTACGCGCACCGGCACGCCCACGACTACGACCTGGTCTGGTGGGTGCCCGCCCAACAGCCCGCCACCGTGCGCGCCTCCCTGACCGAGCTCGCCCACCGCCTCGGACTGGCCGGGCCGGACGACGCCGGGGAACCCTGGTCCCGGGCGCTCGCCGCCCTGCGCCGGGGCGAGCCTCACGCGCGCTGGCTGCTGGTCTTCGACAACGCCGGGCAGCCGGGCGAGCTGGGAGAGCTGATGCCGCAGGGCTCCGGGCACCTGATCGTCACCTCGCGCAACCCGGTCTGGGCGCTGCAGAGCGGAGCGGTGGACGTGGGCACGCTCACCGTCGAGGAGAGCGTCACCCTGCTCCACCGCCTCCTGCGGGGGCGCCGGCGGCTCTCGGACGCCGACGCGGAGCGGATGGCCGAGGCCGCCGGGTGGCTGCCGATCGCCCTCGTGCAGGCGGCCCGGTGGCGGGCCATGACGGGAATGCCGATCGAGGAGCATCTGCGGCGCTTCGACGACCTGCTGCCGTCCATGCTGTCCGACGACCTCCCGGCGGGCTACCCGGTCCGGCTGTACGCGACCTGGCAGATGGCCATCGACCGGCTCCGCGAGGAGGACCCGTCCGCGGTGGCGTTGCTGGAGCTGTGCTCGATGTTCGCCCCGGAGCCGATCCCGCTGGCCCTGCTGTCCGGCGGCGGCGCCCGCGGCCTCCCCGGCCCGTACGCGCCGCTCCTCGGGGACGCGGCGGCCTTCAACGTCGCCCTCCGGAGGCTCGGCCGCTTCGCGCTCGTCCGGATCGACACCGACCGCGAGACCGTGGAGGTCCACCGGCTGATCCAGACGATCGTGCGCCGCAAGGAGGCCCTGCCGGAGCTGCGCCGGGTCAACGTCGGCCACGCCGCACACCTGCTCCTGCACCGGTACGCGCCGGAGGACCCCGCCGATCCGGCGGGCTGGGGCCGCTTCAAGGACATCCAGCCGCATCTGCTGCCGTCGGAGGTCTACGACTGCCATCTGCCGGAGGTCCGGCATCTGGTCGTCCTGCAGATGCGTTACCTGGCGGCCGGCGGCGACCGGCGCAGCGCGCGGGAACTCGCCGAGCTGGCCCGGCAGCGGTGGACCGGCCTGTACGGGGACGACGACCCCGGCCAGCGAGCCGTCCGGGAGTATCTCGCCATGCGGGAAGGTGCGCGTTGAGCGCGGCGGGGTCCCCTTCGGACCGGCCCGCCGTCATCGCCGAATTCATCGCCGAACTGGAACGCGTGCGCGGGGCTGCCGGTGATCCCTCCTGGCAGGGCCTGAGCGAGGTCATCTTCTCGAATGGCGGTGTGGAGATACCGGAGCGTGCCATCGCCGACACGCTCACGAGCAAGTCGGTCCCCTCCTGGGAGTTCGTGGCGAACTTCGTGAACGCCTGCCAGGTCTACGCCGAACGCATCGGCGTCACCGATGACGACCTGTTCGACCTCGAACGGTGGCGCGCCCGCTACGAGGACCTCCGCCGGAACCTGACACAAGAGCCGAGTCAGCCGGAGCCCTCCTCGACCGAGCCGGGCGAGGAGCCCGCCGCCCCTTCCTCGCTGCCGCCGGAACCCGTGAACCTGGCGGGCCGAGAAGATGAGCTCCACCGTCTGGTGTCCAGAGTGGAGGCCGCCTTCCTTGACGGTGCCGCTCAAACGCCCATCCTCATCGGCGGGATGGGCGGTGTCGGCAAGACGGCGCTGGCCATCAGGGCGGCGCATTACCTGACCTCCTATTTCCCGGACGGAAGCCACTTCGTCGCGTTCCATGCGGAGGACGGTGAGCAGAACTCGATCGCAGAAACTTTGGACGACCTCCTGGCGAGAATAGGCACGCCCGCAGGCGACATCCCCTCCACGCTCCCGGAGCAGTACCGCCTGCTTCGCGACCAGCTGGAGTCCCGGCGCCTGCTGCTCGTTCTCGACGACGTCCCGGATCCTGAGATCGTCAAGCGGCTCACCGACGGCGAGGGCCCGGCACGGTCACTGGTGATCGCGACCACGCGGAAGTCCGTTCGTTCGCGCTCCTGGGCAGAGACGCTGGATCTCTCGACGCTGGACGAACCCGCGGCGCTGGAACTGCTGAGGATGGTCGCGGGGACGGAGCGGATCGCGGCCGAGCTGGAGGCGGCGGCGGAGATCGTGAGACTCTGCGACGCGCTGCCGCTGGCGCTGATGATCGTGGCGGGCCGTCTCAGCACCCACCCGGACTGGTCCGTGGCAGACCTCGCGGTCCGGCTGCGCACCGCCAGGGCCGACGCGGGCACGGCCGGCAGGGCCGCCTTCGACGGCGCCTACCAGGATCTGGGGGAAACGGCCGCGCGGGTGCTCCGCACGCTGGGGCTCGTGGACGATCACGAGCCGGAGGAGGTTCCGCTGCGGTTGATCTCCTTTCTCGCCGAAGAAATGGACCCCGGCGAGATCTCCCAGGCCGTCCAGCGGCTCACGCGGTCCGCACTGGCCGAGACCTCCCCGGACGGGGAGACGGTCCGCGTCCACCGCCTCGTTCGCGCGTACGCCCGTGAGCGGGCGGAGGCCGAGGACCCGCCCGTGGAGGTCGCGGCGATCCGCGAGCGGGCGCGCCGCTTCTTCCTGCTGGACCGCGGCTACCAGTCCCGGCCCGAGCCGCTGATCGCCACGGACCTCTGGACGCTGCGCGACCGCCTCGACCACTCCCATCTCGTTGAGGCGATCGCGGCGTTCCTGCGCCATCCCCAGACCGGTCCCCCGTTGACCATCGGTCTGAAGGCCCCGTGGGGCGCGGGCAAGACGTCGCTGATGCGCATGCTCCAGAACGAACTGGACCCGCGGGACGGCGGCCGCCCGTGCCGCGTCAGGCTGGACGGCCCGTCCCGCGCGAGGCTGCGGCGGTTCCGGCCGCGCCGGTGGCGGCGGGGACGCGGCGCCGCCGAAGACGACGGCGTCACCAACCGGGAGGTCCTGCGGCAGGCGAACGCCCCCGCCGCGCCCGCGCCGCTGAACGTGACGCTCGCCGAGGACGCGCCGCTGGACCGGGACGCCTGGCGCCCCACGGTCTGGTTCAACCCCTGGATGTACCAGAACGGGGAGCAGGTCTGGGCGGGGCTCGCCCACGAGATCATCACGCAGGTCACCGAGCGGCTCCCCGCCGCCGACCGGGAGCGGTTCTGGCTGCGGCTCAACCTCGCGCGCGTCGACCGCGGCGTCGTCCGGCGGCGCGCGTACCGGCTGGTGGCCGAGCGGCTGCTGCCGCTCCTCGCGGTCTGGGCGGTCGCGGTGGTGGTGATCCTGGCCGGGCTTGCCGTCGGCCGGCTCGCCGGGCCGGTGCGCGGCCTGCTCGACGACGCCGTCGCCCCGCTGATCGGCGGCGGGACGCTCGCGCTGCTCGGGGCCGGCGTGTGGCGGACGCTGGCGTTCCTCGGCGGGACCGCCGCCGGCCCGTTCAGCGCGCTGGTGCGCAAGCCGGATCTCCTCGGTGGCGGCCACCGCCTTCTGGCCGGTGAGATGAAGGCCGGTTTCGACAAGCTGGTGCCCGACCCCGGCTACGCGGGAAGGCTGGGCTTCCTGCACCTGATACAGACCGACATGAAGCGGGTGCTGGACCTCATCGCCACGGAGGAGCGGCCGCTGGTGGTGTTCGTGGACGACCTGGACCGGTGCTCCCCCGGCACGGTCACCCAGGTCATCGAGGCCATCAACCTGTTCCTCGCCGGGGAGTTCCGGCACTGCGTCTTCGTCCTCGGCATGGAGCCGGGCGTGGTGGCGGCCCATGTGGAGGCGGCCTACCAGGATCTGGCCAGGGCACAGCGCGACGGGAGGCTCGCGGGCGACTGGTCCACGCTCGGCTGGCGCTTCCTGGAGAAGATCGTCCAGTTGCCGCTGAGCGTCCCGGGGCCCGGCGAGGCGTTCGACGGCTACCTGCGCTCCCTGACCGAGCCGCCCGCGCCCCGGGGCGGAGCGCGGACCGCCGCGCCCCCGCCGGAGCGGCCGGTGTCCCGGCGGCGCCGCGGCCCGCTCAGGCGCTCGCCCTCCGCCCCTGCTCCGCCCGCCCCCGCTCCGCCCGCCGCCGGTCCACCCCGGCGGATGCCCGAGGGCGCGCCGCCGCCCGACGGCGGGGACAACGCCGGGGAACGGCCGGACCCGCGGGTCGTCGCCGAGATCGAGGCCGGGATACGGGCCCGGCGCCCGACGCCGCAGACCCTCCGGGAGACGGCGCTCGCGGTCCAGGCGGAGGTGCTCGGGCTGCCCGCGCCGCTGCGCCCGGCCGCCCTGACCGCGGCGAGCCGCGTCGTCTCCGACCTCTACAGCGACACCGACGCCTACTCCGCGCTGTCGGGCGTGATGGCGGTCCTGCCGTCCCGCAACCCGCGGGAGATCAAGCGCTTCGTCAACCTGTTCCGCTTCTACAGCTTCATCGCCGAGCGGCAGCGGCTGCTGGGCGTCGCGGTGCCGTCCCAGAGCCAGATCGCCAAGCTGGCCGCGTTCGCGATCCGCTGGCCCCATGTCGTGAGCCTGCTCGGCGCGGCCGGCCCCGGCCACCCCCTGGTGGAGCTGGAGAAGGCCGCCCGCGACGACGACGACGCCTGGCGGACCGCGCTCGCCGAGGCGTTCCCGGTCTTCAAGGCGCAGGAGCCGTCGCCGGAGTCGCCGAGCCCGGCGCCCGCCGTCCCGTCCGAGCCGCCGCCGGGCTGGGGCGACGACCTGCGCGCCTTCCTCACGACCGGCGAGCAGATCGGCGAGGTCGCGGCCCGGTACCTCTAGGGGTGAGGGGCCGCGCGGTTCGGGCGGTAGGGGGCGAGCGCTCCGGACGGCCGGCCGGCGATCTCCTCGGCGATCAGGGCGGCGAGGTGGGGGGCGAGGGTGATGCCGCTGTGGGTGACGGCGGTGTACAGGCCGGGGCGCTGGAAGCCGACGAGGGGGTAGCCGTCCACCGGCAGCGGGCGGACGCAGCGCCGCACTTCGGCGACCTGTGCGGTGAGGGCGGGGACGAGGGCACGCGCGCGGGCGAGCAGCTCGTCGCCGACCGCCCGGACGTGCGCCGGGGAGGCCGTCTCGTCGGTTCCGGCGTCCAGGTCGTCGGCTTCCAGGACCAGTCCCCCGGTGGCGGCGGGGCGGGCGGACAGGCCGGGGGCGTGGACGAGTCCGTTGAGGACGCCCTCTGCCGCCGAGGTGGTGGCGACGAGGCACGGGGCGGCCGAACCGGGCTCGGACGGGTCGACCAGCGGGAGGGCGGCCCCGGCGGTGGCCAGCAGCGCGGGGCTGTGCCGGCCCGCCGCGCAGACCGTGAGGTCGGCGTCCAGGTCGCGGCCGTCGTCGAGCCGCACGCCGGTCACGCGGTCGCCGTCCGTGTTGAGGCGGACCGCCCGGCGGCCCGCCACCAGGTCGGCGCCGGAGTCGCGGGCGCGCCGGACCAGGGCCCGCGCGGCGGGGCCTCCGTGCAGGTGGGCCTCGCCGGGGTAGTGCGCGATGAGCGCGTCCGGTGGAGCGGCGACGTGCGGTTCCAGCTCGCGGAGGCGGTGGGAAGTGATCAGTCCGGCGGCGTAGCCGAGGCCGGAGAGGCGGGCGACCCGGTCGGCCAGCCGCTCCTTCGCGCCGTCGGCGGCCGCCCAGGTGACGTTGCCCGACGGCCGGTACCAGGCCGGGTCGCCGAACCCGGCAGCCAGGTCGCGCCAGGCGGACATCGCCGCCGTCCGGAACCGGTGGTAGGCCGGGTCCGCGGGGTCGTTGGCGTTGATCCAGGCGTAGCTCGTGCCGGACGTCCCGGCGCCGGGCCCCTCCGCCTCCACCACGGTGACGCGAGCGGGGGCGCCGGGCGCGGGGCGGGTGAGCCGGTCCGCCAGCGCGGCGCCGATGATCCCTGCTCCCACGACCAGGACGCGCATGCCCCCAGGATGACACCCGTCCCCGCCCGGCGGTTCTGCGGTGCGCGGAATCTCTGGGGCCCGCGGCACGGCCGATCTACGATGTGCGCATGGCCGAGACCGTGCGACCGCTCATGCCTGCCGACGACATGCCCGCCGACGACATGCCCGCCGACGAGGCGCCTCGCGAGCCGAGCGCGCCCCGCCCGGAGGAGCCGCTGTGGCGCGACGCGCTCGGCCAGTGCCTGAGGCGCCTGCGCCTCGAACGCGGCGAGATCCTCGTGGAGACCGCCCGCCGCGCCGGGGTGTCGCCGCAGTACCTCTCGGAGATGGAGCGCGGCGTCAAGGAGCCGTCCAGCGAGATGATCGCCGCCGTCGCCGGCGCGCTGGACGTGACGCTCGGCGACCTGACGCTCGCGATCGCGACGACCCTGCTGGCCGTGCCGGCCGGAAGGGCTCCGGCCGGCCCGACCTGCCAGGCCGCGTACGCACTGGCGGCGTAGGCGGTCCGCTACGCGGGCATCGGCTGCCGCTCCTCGATCACGTGGTCGATGAGGCCGTAGTCCAGCGCCGTGTGCGCGGTGAACACGCGGTCGCGATCGGTGTCGGCGCGCAGCGTCGCGATGTCCTGCCCGGTGTGCCGGGACAGGATGCTCTCGATGTCGGCGCGCACCCGGACGACCTCGTCCGCCTGGAGGATGAGGTCCGGGATCGCTCCGCGGCCCTGGCCCATCGGCTGGTGCAGGACGACGCGGGTGTGGGGCAGCGCCGCGCGCTTGCCGGGAGTGCCCGCGGCGAGGAGGACGGCGCCGACGGCGACCGCCTGCCCCACGCACGTCGTCGCCACCTGCGGGCGGATGTAGCGCAGCGTGTCGTACACGGCGAGCATCGCGCTCGGGTCTCCCCCCTCGCAGTTGATGTACAGCTGGATGTCGCGCTCGGGGCTGTCGGACTCCAGGTACAGCAGCTGCGCGACGAGCGCGTTCGCGACGCCCGCGTCGATGGCGGTGCCGAGGTAGATGATCCGCTCCGTCAGCAGGTGCGAGTAGACGTCCATGATGCGCTCGCCGCGGGGGTGCTGCGCGATGACGTTCGGGATCGTGTAGGTGCTCATCGTGCGGCTCCTCCGGACGGGGCGCCGAGCCCCACGGGTCGGTGTCGGGTCGGCATGACCTCGTCGAACGTGCTGACGATCGCGTCGACGAAGCCGTATTCGAGCGCTTCGCCCGCCGTGTACCAGCGGTCGTGCAGCGAGTCCTCGAAGACCCGCTCGATGGGCTGGCCGGTGTCCTCGGCGATGAGCCCGAGCACCGTGTCGCGGGTGTGGCGCAGGTCGTTCGCCTGCAGCTCGATGTCGACGGCGGCGCCCGCGATCCCGGCGGAGCCCTGGTGCATCAGCACGCGGGCGTGCGGCATGGCGCGGCGCTTCCCGGGCGTGCCGGACGACAGCAGGAACTGCCCGGCGCTGTAGGCGATGCCGAGCACCAGTGTGGACACGTCGCACGGGATGAGCCGCATGACGTCGCGGATCGCCAGCATCGACGGCACCGACCCGCCGGGGGAATGGATCCACAGCGCGATGTCGGTCGAGGCGTCCTCCCTCGCCAGGATCATCAGCTGCGTCGCCAGCAGCGTGCCGTTGTCGTCGTCCAGCGGGCCGTCGAGGACGAGGACGCGCTGCTGGTAGAGCTCGCGCCGCACTCGTTCGTTGAACAACGGGATTGCCTGTTCCTCGCTCATGCCCTTCACTCTGCGCCCGCCCGCGCACCGGTCGAAGCCTGTGCTGCTCTGGGCGGATCCGCCCAGAGCAGCGCGGCCCGCCCGGGTCCGCGCGCCGGGCGGCGTCTTTGCGCCCGCGAGGGCGTGTCGCCAGCTCAGAGCGGGTATCAGCAGTCCTCGGGACATGAGGCCGGGACGGACGCCGGGGGGAAGCCGTGCGCGAGGAGACCAGGGGCTTGGACGCCGAAACGGACGTCGAGCGGCGCGTCCAGCGCGTCGGCACCGGCGCGAGCGACCGGCCCGGGATGCTGGAGACCGAGGCCGGGCCTGGCGGAGACGAGGCCGAGAACGACGTGCGGGAGCGCGTCCGGCACCTCGGGACGGGCGGGCACGGCGCCGCAGGCGACCGCGCGCCGGAGGCGGCGGGCGAGCGGGCCCGCGCCGATGTCGAGCGGCGCGTCCGGGGTGTGGGGACGGGCGCGAGCCAGGCCGCCGGGACGCTCGGGTCGGATCCGGCGCCCGACACCGGCGGCGCCCGCAGGGACGTCGAGCGCCGCGTCCGGCACCTCGGGACGGGCGCGAGCGGCACCGCCGGGGACGCGACCCGAAGCGAGCAGTGAGCGTGGCGCCGCCGCCGGGCGTCCGGCCGGGGCGAGCCGCGCCGGGGTCAGGAGGAGTCGGACGCGGTGAGCGGGGAGCGGGCGGCCGGGGTGGGCGAGGTCGCCGCGGTGAAGGAGGCGTAGCGGGCGGCGGTGGAGGCCGGGAGCCCGCCCGCCTGGTCGCCGGCCGGGTCCTCGGATGCGCATGACTGGTCGCGGTGCGGCTGGTCTGAAAGTGGCATGTCTCGTCTCCCGAGGCGACCGAAGCAATCGGTCCGCTCGCTACCGCCCCGACCTCGATCTAAACATTCCCCTGGTGCCCGAGGTGCTCGATCGCGCGAAACCGCGGAAGCGAACCCGTCCGGCTCACCGGGTGGTGCTCTGCGTGGCGCGGTAGTGGGACGGGGAGACCCCGTACAGGCCGCGGAACGCCTGGCGCAGCGCCTCCTCGCTGCCGAAGCCGCAGCGGGCCGCGATGGTCTCCACGGTCAGCGCCGTGCCGGTCAGCAGGTGCGCCGCCGCCTCGCCGCGCGCCCGGCGCACGAACCGTCCCGGGGTCATGCCGAGCTCGGCCAGGAACAGGCGGGCCAGGTGGCGCTGGCTCACCCCCGCGCGGGCCGCCAGCGCCGCCGTCGACAGGTCCGCCGCCGGGTTCCCGGCGATGTGCGCGACGGCGTCCTGGACCAGCGAGTTGCGCGCCGAGGGCGCGGTGAACATGCTCATCTGCGCCTGGTTGCCGGGCCGCTGCAGGTACGTCACCAGCTGCCGCGACACGCTCCGGGCCAGGTCGGGGCTCACGTCGGCCTCGATGAACGACAGGGTGAGGTCCAGGGCCGCGGTCACACCGGCGGACGTGCAGACCTTCCCGTCGGAGACGAAGATCGGCCCGCTGTCGAAGTCGACGGCCGGGAACCGGCGCGCCAGGAAGTCGGCGTGCTCCCAGTGGGTCGACGCGCGCCGTCCGTCCAGGAGCCCGGCCGCGGCGAGGACCCCGGCGCCGGTGCACACCGACGCCACGCGGCGGGACTCCAGGCCGAGCCTGCGCACGTGGGCGACCAGCCGGCTGTCCTCCATCGCGTCGACGAAGCCGATGCCCCCCGACACCACCAGCGTGTCGAGCGGCCCGGCGGCGCGCTCCAGCGACCGCTGCGCCTGAAGCGTCAGACCCGTCCCGGTGTGGATCGGCCTGCCGCCCGGCGAGGCCAGGGAGACCTCGTAGACGCCGCGCCCGTTCAGGAAGTTGGCCACCTGGAGCGCCGAGACGACGCAGGCGATGTCCAGCAGTTCGGCCGCCGGGTAGCCCACCACGAGGACGCGACGCATTTCGTGCATGCCGCCACGGTATTGCGCGGGACGACACCTATCACCTATGTCCGATAGACGGCCACCCCAAGTTTTCGGACCTGCCCGCGTCCGGGACTGGCGGAGGGGCCCCGGCGCGCCGACAGTGGTGGCATGGCTACCACGACCCGCGCCCTGGACCCCGATTCCGGGGCGACCGCGCGCCCGCGCACCGCCTGGCTGCGGCTCACCCTGCACTACGTCGAGATGGTGCTCGCGATGTTCGCCGGAATGCTCGTCTTCGGCGGCATCCGGGCGCTTCTCGGGCTCACGTTCGCGTTCGACGCGCATCCGGGCGCCCACTACCTGCTCATGGCCACCGACATGGCGGTCGGCATGGCCGCCTGGATGCTGCTGCGCCGCCACGGCCGGGCATGCACGCTGGAGATGTGCGCCGCGATGTACGTTCCGGCGGTGCTGGTCCCGCTCGTGTGGGCCGACGTCATGAGCGGGATGGCGTTCATGACGGCCACGCATGTGCTGATGATGGTCGCGATGCTCGCCGTTCTGCTCCGGCGCCGCCGCGAGTACTGCCACTGAGCCGCCGCCATGACCACTCCCGAGATCACGGTCGTCGTCCCGCTGTACGACCGCTTCACCGCCCTGGACGTCGTCGGCCCTTACCAGATGCTGGCCCTCACCCCCGGCGTGCGGGTGGTGTTCGCCGCCGAGAAGGCCGGGCCGGTGCTCGACGACTGCCGCACCCTCCGGCTGACCGCCGTGGGGCTCGACGAGGCGCCGCGCCCGGACGTGGTGGTCGTCCCCGGCGGGCCCGGCACCGTGCACGTGCTCGATGGGGCCCTCCCCGCCTGGTTGCGCGAGGTCCATCCGACCACCCGCTGGACGACCTCGGTGTGCTCCGGTTCCCTCGTCCTCGGAGCGGCGGGCCTCATCGACGGGCTGCGCGCGACCACCCACTACCGGCACCTGGACAAGCTCCCCCTGTTCGGCGCCGTCCCGGCCCAGGAGCGCGTGGTGGTCGAGCGCGAGGCCCGCATCGTGACCGCAGCCGGCGTCTCCAGCGGGATCGACATGGCGCTGCGGCTGGTGGACTTCCTCACCGACACGCGCACCGCCCAGGCCGTCCAACTCTGGACGGAGTACGACCCGCGGCCTCCGTTCGACGCCGGCTCCCCGTCGCGCGCGCCCGCGGACGTCGTGGAACTGGCCGCCGAGTTCGAGACGGCGGCGCTGGAGGCCGCGATGCGCTCCTGAGAGCCGCCGCCGCGCGTCCCGGCCGCTCCGCCGCCGCGCGTCCGGCCGCTCCGCCGGCCGCCGCGCCCCTACAATTCCGTGGGTGACCGCCTACAGTGATCTCGACCCGTTCGGGGACCTGGACGCCTCCGCGCTGCCCCCGCGCCAGCAGCGGATCCTGGCCATGATCCGCGACTGGGCGGTCAGGTACGGGTACGCGCCGAGCACCCGCCAGATCGGCGACGCCGTGGGCCTGCGGTCGCCGTCGTCGGTGTCGCGGCACCTGGCGAGCCTGGAGGACAAGGGCTTCCTGCGGCGCGGCGACGCGGTGGCCCGGCCGATCGACGTGCGCGCGTTCCTGCGGGAGGGCCCGGCGCGGGAGCCCGGCGGCGGCCAGGTGCCCGTGCCCGTGGTCGGGGACATCGCCGCCGGCACGCCGATCCCGGCCGAGGAGCACGCCGACGACACGCTGCTGCTGCCCCGCGAGCTCACCGGGCGCGGCACCGTCTTCGGCCTGCGCGTGCGCGGCGACTCCATGGTCGACGCGGCGATCTGCGACGGCGACATCGTCGTGGTCCGCCGGCAGCCCGAGGCCCACTCGGGCCAGATCGTCGCCGCCATGATCGACGGCGAGGCCACCGTGAAGGTCTACCGGCGCCGCGACGGGCACGTCCTGCTCGAACCCCGCAACCCCGCCTACGACGTCATCGACGGCGACGAGGCCGCCGTCCTCGGCGTCGTCGTGTCGGTCCTGCGCAACGTCTGACCCCGCGGCCGCGGGCGGGCGAGGTCAGCGGCGTCCGCCGAACTCCCACTGGTGGACCTCGACGGCGGCGTAGCGGTCCGGGGTGAGGACGGCCCGGGCCGCGTCCGCGTCCGCGGCGCGGACAAGGGCGACCGTGCCGAGCCAGGCCTCGCCGTCGTCGGAGAGCAGGGGGCCGTAGGCGATCAGGTCGTCGTCCGCCGGGACGTCGAGGTCGGCGCCCTCCCCCTCGCCCAGGCCGATGACGAGGAAGCGGTCGCCGCCGGTCCGGCCGCCCGGGAAGTCCCACATCGTGCGGCCCAGCGCGTTGCGCCACCGGCGCACCATGACGTCCCGGTACGCGCCCGCCTGGTAGTTCGGCTCGTCGAAGGCGAACGCGCGGGCGGCGGCGGGGTCGGGCAGGTCCACGATGTGGACGCTGCCGGTGGGGACCTCGCCGACGAAGGTGGGGCCCCGGGCGATCAGCTCCTTGTCGTACCGGTCCATGTAGGACCAGTGCTGCTCCCCCAGTTCCTCGCGGAGCCCGATCGAGCCTGCACGGTCACGGTGGTAGCAGAAGAACTCCATCCGGCTGTTCTACCACCCGCCGAGCTCAGGCGGTCTCGCGCGGGGTGACGGTCATGTGGATGTCCTCGGCGGCCCAGAGGACGAAGCGTTCGATGGGCTCCACCGTCTGGCCGGGCGCCAGGCGGAAGGCGAAGCGCTTGAGCAGGACGGCCAGGACGAGCTGGGCCTCGACCGTCGCGAGCGCGGCGCCCTCGCAGCTGCGCGGGCCGATCCCGAAGGGGATGTAGGCCAGGCGCGGGCGGCCCGCCGACGCCTCCGGAGCGAACCGGCCGGGGTCGAACCGCTGCGGGTCGGGCCAGTAGTCGGGGTTCGTGTGCACGGCCCAGAACGGGTAGAAGACGGTCGTCCCCGCCGGGACGGTGTACTCGCCGAGCACGATGTCCTCGGTGGCCTCCCGCGCGCCGTAGGGTCCCGGCGGGTACAGGCGCATGGTCTCCCTGAGCACCATGTCCAGGTAGGTCAGCCGCCTGAGGTCGCCGTACTCGGGGACGGACCGGTCGCCGAGCACGCGGTCCAGCTCCTCGGCGACGCGCTCGGCGGCGTCCGGGTGCCGGGCCAGCAGGTACAGCGTCCAGGAGATGGCGACGCCGGTGGTGTGGTGGGCGGCGAGCATCGTCATCAGGACCGTGTCGCGGATGCGCGCCGGGGACTCGCCCGCCTCCGCCAGCGCGGCGATCAGGTCGCTGCGCCCGGCCGGCGCCGTCCCGCCCTGCTCGCGGTGCGCGGTGAGCACCTGGTCGACGGTGGCGCGCAGGTAGGCCAGGGCCTCCTGGGCGCGGCTCCCCGGCCCGTCCCCCGCCTGCCCCATGTACTCGGTGAGGACGGTCTCGAACGCCGAGACGACCCGCGCGGCCGAGTCCGGGGACTCCAGGCCGCTGCCGAGCGCGTACTGGCAGATCATGCGCAGCGACAGCTCGCTCAGGTCCCGCTGGAGCGCGACGGGGCCGTCGTGCGCCTCCCACCGGTCGGCCAGCTCGGCGGCGAGCGCGGTGAAGCGGGCGAAGTGCGCCTCGTGGGAGGGGCGCCCGGCCAGCACCGACAGCATGACCCGGCGCCAGGGGCCGTGCTCGTCGGCCGGGATCGTCTGCAGGTTGCCCGACTCCTGGAGGGGCGCCAGGAACTCGAACAGCTTCTCCGGCCGCTTGTTGATCTTCGCGGTGGCCTCCAGCAGCACCGGGTCGGCCACCGACACCGCCATCCCCGCGCCGGGCAGGGGGAACCGCACCACCGGCCCGTACTCGGCGTGCAGCCTCAGCTGGTACTCGTGCAGCCCGCCGGCTTCCGCGATGGCCGCCGCGCCGTCGTCCCGCGCGGGGGGACCGGGGATCGGCGATGGGGTTCCGGCGTCGCTTCGCATTTCGCGTCCTCCGCGTCGGCATCGTCGTTTCGGTTGTTTCCGAGTTGATCGCAATGCTTACATGTCCCGGGTAACTTCGCGACATTTCCCAGACCGGAGGTCGCGTCGCCGCGAACCGGGGAGAGGACGCTGGACACCGTCGATCCGCACACGCCGAACGTCCCGCGGATGTACGACTACCTTCTGGGCGGAAAGGACAACTACGCCGCGGACCGGGAGGCCGTGGAGGAGGTCGTCAAGCACGCTCCCGACACCCCCTTCATGGCGCGCCAGAACCGCGCGTTCCTGCGGCGCGCGGTCCGCTTCCTCGCCGAGTCCGGGATCCGGCAGTTCATCGACATCGGCTCGGGTCTGCCCACCCAGGGCAACGTGCACGAGATCGCCCACCAGGTCGCGCCGGACTCCCACGTCGTCTACGTCGACGTCGAGCCGGTCGTGCTGGTCCACGGGCGGGCGCTGCTCGCGGGAACGCCCGGGGTGACCGTCATCCAGGGCGACGCCCGCCGTCCGGACGAGATCCTGGCGAACCCCGCGCTGAAGGGGCTCATCGACTTCGACCAGCCGGTCGCCGTGCTGATGCTGGCCGTACTGCACTTCATCGGCGACGGCGACGACCCGCCCGGGATCGTGGCGCGGCTCCGCGAGGCGATGGCACCCGGCAGCCACCTGGCGGTGTCGCACGTGACCGGCGACTTCGACGCCGACAGGAGGGTCCGGCACGCGGGCGCCGTGTACGAGCGGGCCACGTACCAGATCACCCTGCGCAGCCACGCGGAGGTCACGCGCCTGTTCGACGGTTTCGAGCTCGTGGAGCCCGGCCTCACCACCCTGTCGATGTGGCGCCCCGACGCGGGCACGGTCGTGCCGCCCCGCGCGGACCGCCAATGGTGCTATGCGGGAGTCGGCCGAAAGCTCTGAACGGCACGGTCGCGCCATTGTCTCCGGCATTTCGGACGAGTCAGACAAAACACATTAAAGGCCCTCGCGAATGCACCGCGCGGCCCGGCCGCGTCACAGGCCGAGGCGGGCGGCGTGGCGGGCCAGGAAGGCGACCACCTCGTCGGCGGGCCGGTCCGGCAGCCCCCACATGATCTCGGTGACCCCGGCCTCCTCCCAGGCGGCGACGTCCTCGGGCGAGGGGCGTGCCGCGGCCAGGACGCAGACCTCCGGCCGGCCCGCGCGCCCCGCGTCCGCCCAGGCCGCGTGCAGGGCGGCGACCTTGGGGAGGATGTCGCGCTCGGTCGGGGTGGTCATCCAGCCGTCGGCGTGGGCGGCGATCCACGCGAGCGTCTTCGGTCCGCCGCCCGCGCCGATCAGCAGCGGGACGTGCGGCTGGACCGGCTTGGGCCACGCCCAGGACGGCCCGAAGGAGACGAACTCCCCCGCGTAGGAGGCCTGCTCCTGCGTCCAGAGCGCCCGCATCGCCTCCACGTACTCGCGCAGCACCGTCCGCCGCCGGTCGGCGGGCACGTTGTGGTCGGCGAGCTCGTCGGTGTTCCAGCCGAACCCCGCGCCGATGGTGACCCGGCCGCCCGACAGGTGGTCGAGCGAGGCGACGGTCTTGGCGAGCGTGATCGGGTCCGACTCCACCGGTAGCGCGACGGCCGTCGCGAGCCGGATCCGCGAGGTGACGGTGACCGCGGACGCCAGCGCGACCCAGGGGTCGAGCGTCCGCGTGTAGCGGTCGTCGGGCAGTGTCTCGTCGCCCGTCCCGGGGTGCGCGGCGTCGCGCCGGACCGGGATGTGGGTGTGCTCGGGCACGTAGAAGGTGTGGAACCCGTTCTCCTCGGCGGCCTGCGCGGCGGCGGCGGGCGTGATGCCCCGGTCACTGGTGAAGAGCACGATGCCGTGTCGCATGCCGCCGATACTAGAACGCGTTCTATCGAGGTGCCGAGGGCGGGGCTAGGGCCGGCGGCCGCCGCGCAGGGCGCGCGGGAGGGCGGTGGCCGCCCGCCCCAGCCTGAAGCTGACCGAGCCGCGGACGGCCTCCAGCTCGCCGCGCGCGCGGGCCAGCCTGTCCTCCGCCTTGGCGAGCCGCTTCTCCGCCCGCGCGAGCCGCTCCTTCAGCCGGCCGGCCTCGTTCGGCGGGCGCGTCGCCCCCATGCCCTTGACGCGGACGAGCCGGCGCCCGGCGACCTGCTGGACCTCGTGCCAGGCGTCGTCCCGCGCCGCCAGCCAGTCCAGGAGGTCGTCCTGGACCGCGTCGGCGTCGCCCCAGGTGCCGTAGAGCTTCTGCGTGGTGACGCAGATCGGGCGCAGACCGTCGGTGGCCACCGACTCCCACACCGCGGCGGAGACCCCGGGAGTGTGCTCGGACCGGTAGTCGTCGCAGACGATGAGGCCCCCGGCCGGGAGCAGCACGTGCGCGGCGCGGATGTCGGCCTGCACGTGCTCGTACAGGTGGGACGCGTCCACGTGCACGAAGCGGCAGGTCTCCGGCTGGACGTGGTCCAGGATCAGCGAGGTCGGGCCCTGGACGATCTCCGGGAGCCGGTCGTGGAAGGCGCGGTAGTTCGACTCGAACGCCCGGCGGGTCAGGGTGGAGTAGGAGCCCCGCATCTCCGCCTGGTTGGAGTCGTCGGGGGCGTCGGTGTCGAACAGGTCGCACACGGTGAAGGTCTCGCCCTCCCGCAGGTGGCGGCCCATCAGGATGGCGCTCTTGCCGAGGTAGGAGCCGAGCTCCACCAGGTCGCCGCGCTGGCCGAGCCTCTCCTGGCGTTCCAGGAACCAGGTGAAGAGCAGCTGGTCGATCTTCGGGAACCACCCCTTGACGTCGTCGAGGGAGGAGGGCGGGCCGGTCTCTTGGGTGATCACGTGGGGAGCTCCAACGTCGGTCGTTCTCGGGGCGGCGGGGGACGGGGACGGGGGACGAAAATCGCCATGATAGGTGAGTCGCTCTTCATGGCAACAAAGCCGGATTTCGGCCCCTTGCTGGCCGTGTATCCGGTTCAACGGGCGAGGCGGGGGCGGGGCCGCGCTGTTGACAGGGCGATCGGCGGGCCCGTACGGTTCGGCTGATTCACGGTTGCCCGAGGGAAATCCGGTGAGATGCCGGTGCGGACGCGCCACTGTATCCGGGACGACGATCCCGGGAGCCAGGTCGCTCGGGTGATCGCGACCTCATTGTCCGGGACGCGCAAGATCCCCTACGGAGGCTCCGTGAGCACGCTGTCGGCTCGCCACATTCCCCTTTCCCACCTCGTTCCCTGGCTGCTCGCGGTGCCCGCGCTGCTGCTCCTCGGCTACCTCGTCCTGATGGACAACGGCGCCGTGTCGCAGACCGGCGGCTACCTCCACGAGCTGATGCACGACGGGCGGCACCTGCTCGGCGTGCCCTGCCACTAGACCGCCGCGTGGTACGCACCCTGCTGGTCAGGGGCCTTCTTCTGGGCCTGCTGGCCGGTCTCGTCGCGGGCGCCTTCGCCTTCGCGGTCGGCGAACCCCGCATCGACGAAGCGATCGCCCTGGAGAAGGCCGCCGCCGTGCACGAGCACGGCGCGGCCGCCGAGCCCGAGTCCGCGCCACGCGGGCACGTGGCAGCACACGGGCACGAGTCCGGAACACACGAACAGGAGTCCGGAACACACGAGCACGGCGAGGAGGTGGGCCGGGGCACGCAGAAGGCCGGGCTCTTCCTCGCCACGGGTCTCTACGGCCTCGCGGTGGGCGGCGTGTTCGCGCTCGCCTTCGCGGGGCTGCGGGGGCGCGTCGGGCCGCGCTCGGACGCCGCGCTGGCGCTCGCCGCGGCCGGGACGGCCTTCGCCGCCGTCATCGTCGTGCCGTTCCTGAAGTATCCGGCGAACCCGCCCGCGGTGGGCGACCCGGAGACGATCAACACCCGCACCCTGCTGTACCTGGCGATGATCGGGGTCGGGCTGCTCTCCACCGCCATCGCGGTGACCACGGCGCGCGGCGTGCGCGGCGGGCCGTGGGCGCGCTGGCCGGCGGCCGTCCTCGCGTTCGTCGTCCCGGTGGCGGTGGCGTCGGTGCTGCTGCCGACCGTGGACGAGGTGCCGGACGGGTTCCCCGCCACGCTGCTGTGGCAGTTCCGCATCACCTCGCTCGGGACGCAGCTGGTGTTCTGGGCGTGCTTCGGGACCCTGTTCGGGTGGTTCTGCGACCGGGCCGCCCGGGCCCCGGCGCCGGCGTGAGCGGGCCGCCCTGACCGGCGTGCTGTTCGTCCGGCACGCGACGTCGGCGGGGATGCGGCAAGCCCGCTTCCCCGCCGACCCCGCCGCGGACCCCTCCGGCCTTGCGATGGCCAGGGCCCTGGGCGGGGCGCGACCGGACGGGGCGGGGTGGAAGTCGCCCC